>JBEKNU010000003.1:0-81325 GCA_049522495.1 Terriglobia bacterium | reverse complement strand
CCGATTTCGCAAGCTGTTAGTGAGTTTTGAAAAGACCGAAGAAGGTTACGTCGCGCTGTTGGCCTTGGCTGCGGCCATGATTTGTTGGCGCCAGACTATTTCTATTTACGGATAAGCTCTTAGTAGCGGCGGGTTTATCCCGCCATTTCGCGTTGCAAGAGCTTTGGCTTTTCGGTTGATTGCCCCGCTTCACCGATCGTCTGCTTTCCTCCATCCGCGCGAGAAGCCCAGAGCGGCCATTCCCTGTCGCCAGCAAGGAACTACGTAAGGTCGATGTCGAGCTATTTTCTGCGGTTTGTCGAAATATGTCTCAACAAGTGACTAATTGTCGATGCCGAAATGCACATTAAACAAATAGATTGACATTCTTATTAAGTGCGCGTCTAATCGGCCCGCGCGAGGCAATTCTCCGCCATCGCACTTGATCTTGGTAACCGCCTGGCTGCCCTGTTCCTCCTTCCTACGGGCGAGCCTCCGGTTATTCACCCGACGGACTAACGCCCCGCCAGAACCGTTTGACCTTTAGGGAGCATGCACCTTGAAGGCAATCGCACACCCGCAAAGCGTGCCACTGAGCCCGAAGGGACCTGCGACGAGGTTGCCAAAATGAATACCCCTGCCTGTTTTCTACCTTCCAGTTATTTCCATAGTTCCAGTTCAAGGCCCGCGAAGTATGGAACAAAGCTGTTCCTGGGCGGGACTTTCCTTTTGCTCTCTCTCCTCGCCCTCGGCTCGTCGGCGTTTGCACAGACTTCGCTCACGCCTTCGACGTTATCCTTCGGCAACCAAGTCGTAGACCAGTCGAGCGCGGCGCTGAGCGCAACTCTGAGGAACACTCAAGCCGCTCCGCTGAGCATCAGCAGCATTGCCATCAGCGGCGGCAGCGCTCCGGCCGACTACGTTGCGGGCGGAGACTGTCCTCTTGGCCCGAGCACGCTCGGCCCGGGAGAGACTTGCCGGATTACCGTGACGTTTACCCCCTCGGCGCTGGGTATGCGAACGGCCACGCTTAGGATAACGGACACCGCGCGCACGAACCCACAGACCATCGCCTTGAGGGGAATAGGTGTGGCGCCGATGGATGTGACACCCGGCAGTTCGAATATCGGCGCCGTGGCCGTGGGCTATACCAGCGCAACGCCATCGGCCACGCTCGCCAACGACCAAAGCAGCGCATCCACAGCCTCGGGCATCGCGCCCAACAAAGACTTCGCGCGTGGCCGGCCTGGCGCCCCTAAACTTCCTTCCCGCGTCTCCGGCGGCCCCACCGTGATCTCCCCGGGCGGTGCCGCCAGCGCCAATGGACTCGTTTCCATCGCTGTGACCCCCGTGAATGCTTCGATTGCCGCGGGGAACACGCTGCAATTTGCCGCCACGGGGACCTACACCAACGGAAGCACGCAGAATCTGACGGCCTCGGTCGCCTGGAGCTCCTCGGCGCCGGGCGTGGCCACGATCACGCCGGCAGGCCTGGCGAGCGGCCTTTCGGCGGGCAACCCGACTATCATCGCCACCGTGGCGACGGCCACGGCCCCACCCACGCACCTCCCCGGGGGTCCGGCAACGGGTGTGACCACGGGCGCCCCGCCCATCGTCAGCCCGACGACCAGCGGCATTAGCGGCTCGACCACACTGACCGTCACCGCCCCGACGCTCGTCTCGATTGCGGTGACGCCGGCGAATCCTTCAATCGCCGCGGGAGGCACGCAGCAATTCACGGCCACGGGCACCTACAGCGACGGCAGCATGCAGGACCTGACGAGCACGGCGCCGTGGAGTTCCTCGGCGACGGGCGTGGCCACGATTAGCACGGCAGGGCTGGCCATCGCCCTCGCACCAGGGCAAACGACGATTGCGGCGGCCTCCGGCGCCATCAGCGGCTCGACGACCTTGACCGTCACCGCAGGCTTTGTTCTGACCGGCAGCCTGAACGCCGCGCTCGGCTCCCAGACGGCGACGCTGCTCAACCACGGCCTGGTGCTGATGGCGGGCGGCTATAGCTCCAGCGGTTCCTTAGCCAGTGCGGAGCTGTACAATCCCGCCACCGGCGCCTTCACGTCCTCCGGCAGCATGAACACCCCGCGTTCCTCGCACACGGCGACGCTCCTGAACAACGGCTTGGTGCTGATGGCGGGCGGCTATGGCTCCAGCGGTGTCTTAGCCAGCGCGGAGCTGTACAATCCCGCCACCGGAACCTTCACCCCCACCGGCAGCATGAACACCACGCGGTACTACCACACGGCGACACTGCTGAACAATGGCATGGTGCTGATGGCGGGCGGCCAGAGCTCCAGCAGCGTTTTCTTAAGCAGTGCGGAGCTGTACAATCCCGCCACCGGGACCTTCACCCCCACCGGCAGCATGAGCACCGTGCGTACCCAATACACGGCGACGCTGCTGTACAACGGCATGGTGCTGATGGCGGGAGGCGCGACCTCCGGCGGTGCTGCCCTAGCCAGTGCGGAGCTGTACGATCCCGCCACCGGGACCTTCGCGCTAACCGGCAGCCTGAACGCCGCGCGGTACTATCACACGGCGACGCTGCTGAACAACGGCCTGGTGCTGATGGCGGGAGGCTTCAATTTCAGCGGCCCTGCCTTTGCCAGTGCGGAGCTGTACAATCCCGCCACCGGGACCTTCACCGTCACCGGCAGCCTGAACAACCCCCGCAGTTCGCACACGGCGACGCTGCTGAACAACGGCCTGGTGCTGATGGCGGGTGGCTATAACTCCGGCGCTTCCTTAGCCAGCGCGGAGCTGTACAATCCCTCTACCGGGAGCTTCACCGCTACGGGCAGCTTGAATGCTGCGCGCCACAATCCCACGGCGACGCTGCTGAACAACGGCATGGTGCTAATGGCCGCAGGCTTTGGCTCCAGCGCTTACACAGCCAGCGCCGAGCTTTACGAACCGGCCACGCTGACGCCGCCAAACCTCGTGTCCATCTCGCTCGCTCCGAGCAGCCCCACGGTTCCGCTCGTCAGCGCCCTGCGCTTCACCGCCTTCGGTACCTTCAGCCGGGGCAGCACGGAACAGCTTGCCGAGGTCACCTGGAGTTCCTCCAACCCCGAGGTCATCAGTATCAGCAATGATTCGAGCGATGCGGGGGCAGCCTATGCCGCGGCGACCGGCTCCACGACGGTGAGCGCCTGCGCGGGCGCCGTGTGCGGCTCCACCACGGTGGCGGTAGGTCCGCCCGCGCCGGTCTCCATCGCGGTCACACCGGCTAACGCGATCGTTGCACTCGGCTTGACTGTGCAGTTCCATGCCACGGGCACCTACGCCGACGGCACCACGCAGGATTTAACTTCATCGGTAACCTGGGTTTCCTCCGCTCCCGGTGTGGCCACCATCAATACGGGAGGGGTGGCGTCGGCGCTGAGCGTAGGAAGCACGACGATTACCGCTTCATTGGGTACGGTGCAGGGCTCCACCACACTGACGGTGATGGAGTTTGTTTTCACCGGCAGCTTGAACACCTTGCGCTACGATCACACGGCGACATTGCTGAACAACGGCCTGGTGCTCATGGCGGGCGGCGTCGGCTTCACCGGGTACTTGACCAGCGCGGAGCTTTACGATCCCGCGACCGGGAGCTTCACCCCTACCGGCAGCCTGATCACCGCGCGTTACGTGCACACAGCGACGTTGCTGAACAACGGCCTGGTGCTGATCGCGGGGGGCTACAACAACTCCGCCGGTCCCCTAGCCAGTGCGGAGCTGTACAATCCCGCCACCGGGAGTTTCACCCCTACCGGCAGCCTGAACATCGCGCGTGCCCAGCCCACGGCGACGCTCCTGAACAACGGCCTGGTGCTGATTGCCGGAGGCTATAACGCCAGCGGTTCCTTAGCCAGTGCGGAGCTGTACGATCCTGGCAATGGCACCTTCACCTCCACCGGCAGCCTGATCACCGCGCGCGAGCAGAACACCGCGACGCTACTCAACAACGGTTTGGTGCTGATTGCGGGGGGCTCGGGCTCCAGCGGTTACTTAGCCAGTGCGGAGCTCTACGATCCCAGCACCGGCGCCTTCACCTCCACCGGCAGCCTGATCACCGGGCGCGTGAATCAGACGGCAACGCTGCTAGACAACGGCCTGGTGCTGATGGGGGGCGGCTACGGCGCCAGCGGTATATTAGCCAGTGCGGAGCTGTACAATCCCGCCACCGCGACCTTCTCGTCCGCCACCGGCACCCTGAACACCGCGCGCACTCACCACACGGCGACGCTGCTCAACAACGGCATGGTGCTCGTGGCGGGCGGCGATGGCTCAAACGGGCACTTAGCCCTTGCTGAGCTGTACAATCCCACCACCGGAACCTTCACCCCTACGGGCAGCCTGAACGCCGCGCGTGCCTATTACACGGCGACGCTGCTGAACAACGGCTTGGTGCTGATGGCGGGTGGCCTTGGCTCCAGCGGTTGGGCTGCCAGCACGGAACTGTACGAACCCGCCACGCTGACGCCGCCCAACCTCCTCTCCATCTCGCTCGCTCCGAGCAGCCCCACGGTTCCTCTGGGCAGCGCGCTGAGGTTCAGTGCCTTCGGCACGTTCAGCGGCGGCAGCACGGAACAGCTTGCAGTGGTCACCTGGAGTTCCTCCAACCCCGAGGTCATCAGCATCAGTGATGATTCGAGCAATCCTGGCGCGGCTTATGCCGCGGCGGCCGGCTCGGCGACGGTAAGCGCCTGCGCGGGCGTCGTGTGCGGCGCGACGACGGTGGCCGTACCTCCGGGACTCGTCTCCATCGCCGTCACCCCGGCAAACCCGACAGTTGCACCCGGCGCGGCGGTACAGTTCTCCGCCGCCGGCACCTTCGACGATGGCACCACCCGTGACATAACTTCCTCCGTGACCTGGAGTTCGTCGGTCCTTTCCGTGGCGGCGATCTACGAGGGCGGTCAGGCCACCGGCCTAAGCGCGGGGAGCTCGAAGATTACGGCTGCTACGGGTGCGGCCCAAGGCTCCACCACGCTGACGGTGATGGGTTTTGCTTCGACCGGCAGCCTGCACACCGGGCACGCCTACCACACGGCGACCCTGCTGAACAATGGCCTGGTGCTCATCGCGGGCGGCATTGACTCCACCGGCAACGCCTCAACCGGCGCCGAGCTGTATGATCCCGCCAGCGCGACCTTCACCCCCACCGGCAGCCTGAACACCGCGCGCGAAACGCAAACGGCGACCCTGCTGAACAATGGCCTGGTGCTGATCGCCGGGGGCTACAACGCCAATTCCGGCGGCTTCCTGGCCAGTGCGGAGCTTTACAATCCCGCGACCGGCACCTTCACCATCACCGGCAGTCTGACCACGGCGCGCCAGTGGCACACCGCAACCCTCCTGAACAACGGCCTGGTGCTAATCGCGGGAGGCGGGGGCTCCAGCGCTTTCTTGGCCAGTGCGGAGATTTACAATCCGGCCACCGGGGCCTTCACTCCCACCGGCAGCATGACCACGGCGCGCGAGTATCATACGGCAACGCTGCTCAACAATGGCCTGGTGCTGATGGCGGGCGGCGTTAGCTCCAACGGTTACTTGAACAATGCGGAGCTTTACAATCCCGCCAGCGAGACCTTCACCGCTACCGGCAGCCTGAACACGGCGCGCCAGTATCACACGGCGACGCTGCTCAATAACGGCTTGGTCCTGATCGCCGGTGGCGCCGGCTCCAGCGGCGCCTTAGCCAGCGCGGAGCTTTACAATTCCGCCACACAGACCTTCACACCTACCGGCAGCCTGAACACCGCCACCTTGAATCACCGGGCGACACTGCTCAACAACGGTATGGTGCTGGTGGCGGGGGGGCAAAACTTCGGTGGGACGGCGCTAGCCAATGCGGAGTTGTACGATCCCGCCGGCGGGACCTTCACTGCGATCAGCAGCCTGAACACCGCGCGCCTCTATTACACCGCGACCCTGCTGAACGACGGTCTGGTGCTCATGGTGGGAGGCTGGAACAACTCCAGTGGTTATCTAGCAAGTGCGGAGTTATACGAACCGGCCACGCTGACTCCGCCCAACCTCGTTTCCATCTCGCTCGCGCCGAGCAGCCCCACGGTTCCTCTGGGAACCGCGCTGCGCTTCACGGCATTTGGCACCTTCAATGGCGATAGCACGGAACAGCTTGCCGAGGTCACCTGGAGTTCCTCCAACCGCGAGGTCATCAGCATCAGCGATGATGCCAGCAATGCTGGAGCGGTCTTTGCCGCGGCGGCCGGCTCAGCGACGGTCAGCGCCTGCGCGGGCGCCGTGTGCGCCTCGACAACTGTGACGGTCGGTCCGGGACTGATCTCGATCTCCGTCACGCCGGCCAACGCCAC
This sequence comes from Terriglobia bacterium, assembly GCA_049522495.1. Classification (GTDB taxonomy): domain Bacteria; phylum Acidobacteriota; class Terriglobia; order UBA7540; family UBA7540; genus Bog-366. Next base: position 75,002 of record JBEKNU010000003.1, on the reverse strand, counting down.
GGTTGCACCCGGCCTCTCGGCGCAGTTCTATGCCACCGGCGTCTTTAGCGACGGCACCTCCCATGACATAACTTCCCTGGTGGCGTGGAGTTCGTCGGTTCCTTCCGTGGCCACGGTCGCCACGGGAGGCTTGGCGAGCGGCCTGAGCGCCGGATGCACGACGATCACGGCTGCTTTGGGTGAGGTCCAGGGCTCGGCCACCCTGACCGTGATGATCGTCGCGACTCCGTTTTTAACCGGCAGCCTGAACACCCCGCGCGTCGGTGATACCGCCACTCTGCTCAACAATGGGCAGGTGCTGATGGCGGGAGGCTATAACACCAGCGGCTCCCTAGCCAGTGCGGAGATCTACACCCCCACCAGCCTCACTGGTGGAACCTTTTCTTACACCACCGGCAGCCTGAACACCCCGCGGTACGGCCACACGGCGACCCTGCTGAACAACGGTTTGGTGCTGATTGCAGGTGGACTTGATACCTCCGGCGGCCAGTACCTGGGCAGTGCGGAGCTCTATAATCCTGCCATCGGCACCTTCTCGTACACCACTACCGGCCTGAACACGCCGCGCTCCTATCACACGGCGACGCTGCTGGCGAGCGGCCTGGTGCTCATCGCGGGAGGTTATGACTCCAGCGGGTACCTGACGAGCGCGGAGTTGTACGATCCCACCACCGAGACCTTTACCCTTACCGGCAGCCTGAACAGCGCGCGCTCCTGGCATTCGGCAACGCTGCTGGCGAGCGGCCTGGTGCTGATGGCGGGAGGCTATAGCTCCAGCGGCTCCCTGGCCAGTGCCGAGCTGTACGATCCCGCCAGCGGGGCCTTCGCCCCCACGGGCAGCTTGAACACCGCCCGCGAGCTCCACACCGCGACGCTGCTGAGCAATGGGCAAGTGCTGCTAGCGGGCGGCTATGGCGCCAGCGGCTGGCTTGCCAGCGCGGAACTGTATGATGTCTTTACGGGGGGCTTCACCCCCACGGCGGGCAGCCTCAACACTGCGCGCGACTGGCACGCGGCGGCGCTGCTCAGCAACGGCATGGTGCTGGTGGCGGGCGGGGAGAACTCGAGCGGTTTCCTGGCCAGCATGGAGCTATACAATCCCGCCACCGCAGCCTTCAGCACTGCCGGCAACCTGAGCAGGGCGGTCGCCGCCCCCACCGGGACGCTTCTGACCAATGGCGAAGTGCTCATGGCGGGAGGATTTAGCTCCATCGGCTACTTCGCCACGGCTCAGCTCTATCAACCCGCCACGCTCACCCCGCCGGACCTCCTGTCGATTGCCATCACTCCCGCTACCTCCACGCTCTCCCCGGGGACCACGCTGCAATTTATCGCCACCGGCACCTTCAGCGACGGCAGCACCGAGCAACTCGCCGCGGTGACCTGGACTTCCTCCAACACCAGTTATGCGCAGATTAGCAACGACGTCACCAATCCCGGACTGAGCTTCGCCGCCGCCTCGGGGGGCGTAACCATTACCGCCACCGCCGGGAACGTCAGCGGCACCGCCATGCTGACCGTGCGCCCCACCGGCTTTGTCTACACCGGCAGCCTGAACACCGGGCGCCGCCAGCACACGGCGACGCTGCTGAACAACGGCCTGGTGCTGATAGCGGGCGGCTTTAGCTCCAGCAATCTCTTAGCGAGCGCTGAGCTGTACAATCCCGCCACCGGGACCTTCACCTCCACCGGCAGCCTGAACACCGTGCGCGCCGGGCATACAGCGACGCTGCTGAACAACGGCTTCGTGCTAATCGCGGGGGGCGTTGGCCCCGGCGCTTACTTAGCCAGTGCGGAGCTGTACAATCCCGCCACCGGGACCTTCACCCCCACCGGCAGCCTGAACACAGCGCGCTACCAGCCCACCGCGACGCTGCTGAACAACGGCTGGGTGCTGATGGCGGGCGGCTATGCCAGCTCCAGCGTTTACTTAGCCACTGCGGAGCTTTACAATCCCGCCACCGGGACCTTCACCCCAACCGGTAGCCTGACCACCCCCCGCGTGGTGCACACCGCGACGCTGCTGAGTAACGGCACGGTGCTGATCGCGGGGGGGGTCAACACCTCCAGCCTCTACTTAGCCACTGCGGAGCTGTACAATCCCGCCACCGGGACCTTCGGCCCCACCGTCAGCTCGATGAACACCGCGCGCGCCAATCACACCGCGACGCTACTGAACAACGGCTTGGTGCTCATTGCCGGAGGCGATAACTCAAGCGGTATCTTAGCCACTGCGGAGCTGTACAATCCCGCCACCAGCACCTTCACCCCTACCGGCAGCCTGAACACCGCGCGTGAAGCGCCGACGGCGACCCTGCTGAACAACGGGATGGTGCTGATGGTGGGCGGCTATGCCGGCTCCAGCGTTTACTTAGCCACTGCGGAGCTGTACAATCCCGCGTCCGGGGGGAGCTTCTCCACCACCGGCAGCCTGAACACCGCGCGCGACATGCACACGGCGACGCTGCTGAACAATGGTATGGTGCTGATGGCGGGCGGCTACAACGGCAGTACTCTAGCCAGTGCGGAGCTGTACTAGCGCCGTTCCAACTTGTGGGGGCCAGGTATTCCGCTCCTGCCTCGCACCGCAGCGGCTTGCCTGCCGGGTTACGCGGATGAATGTTGTAGCGCTGACCTTCAGTTCAGCATAGGCCGACCTCCCGACCAAATCGGGACAGGTCCGGTCGGCGCTACATCGCACGTGCGCGCCTTCGTTTCGCTCAGGGCAGGCGCTGAAGGCCGGCGCCACAAAGGCGGGCCGCACGCACCGCACGACGCGGGGGTTCCCTCCACCGCAATCGACAAAATGTCCCAATCCAGAGAAGCCGTCGCCTCTGCCGGACCCCTACGGACCCCTGCGGCCCCTCAGCCCACAGCCGCCAAGGCGACCAGGCACGAGACGAGAGGAGGCAGACAGGGCCAAGGAGGCAGGAGACGGTAGGCGGTAGACAGTAGACGGTAGACAGGACCCAGCATTCAGAATTCGAGATTCAAGAAGCAGAAGGGCGCGCGCGGTTGACCTGGAGCGCGGGATGCTGCGGGTACATGTCCCGTGAACTCCTCTTTCATGGCTCAAGGTTCAGTCTGATACTAAACCTCTCTCTTGCACTTCTCTGGCTGTATAATTCGAGAGCTCGTGCAATTGATTCACAGGAATCGTGGAGTAGAGAGTGGCTGCCATGAACAAGAGCGACCTGCTTCGTTACAAGAACCTCCTCCTTGCCAAGCGCCAAGAACTTTCTGGCAACAAGAGTCTGGCCGATATGAATGTCACCGCAGGAGAGGTGCGCGGGGACCCGGCCGACATGGCCGCCGACGAATCCGCCGCGGCCACGCAAATCCGGTTGCAGCAGACGGACAGCAAGCTCCTGCGCGCCATTGAGGATGCCTTGACCCGGATTCGGCAGGAGGAATTTGGCATCTGCGAGGAATGCGGGGAGCCGATTAGCAAAGCGCGCTTGGAAGCCGTACCCTGGACCCGCTGGTGCAGGGATTGCAAGGAACGACGGGACTCGTGAAGCTGAGATGCTAACCGGATCGTCAGCGTTCCGGCTGGACAACCAGACGCGAAGGAGCGCGAACGTGACTTCATCCCAACTAAGTGAAACAGAGCTTTTGACGAGCAGAGCGCAGCAGTCGTCCGCGGAACTTGTAAGCGGGAACGAGGCGGTGGCGCGGGCGGCATTCGACGCCGGAGTTTCGCTGGGGACGGGTTACCCCGGCACGCCTTCTACGGAAATCCTCGAGGCCTTTGACGCCTTGGGTGGCCGCGCCCAATGGGCTCCCAACGAAAAGGTAGCGCTGGAAGTGGCCCTCGGTGTTTCGATGGCCGGGGCTCGCTCGATCGTGACCATGAAGCACGTGGGCTTGAACGTGGCTGCGGACCCGCTCTTTACGGCGGCATACCTGGATTTTCCCGGGGCGCTGGTGGTGGTTTCTGCCGACGACCCCGGAATGGCGTCGAGTCAGAACGAACAGGATAACCGCCGGTACGCCGTGGCGGCTGGGGTCGCCATGTTGGAGCCGTCCGACTCGCAGGAAGCGTATGAGTTCACGCTCCGCGCCATCGAGATCGCCGAGCGCTGGCGGAAGCCCGTGATGTTGCGCATGACTACGCGGGTCTGCCACACAAAAACCGTGCTGCGGCGCGGCCGGGCGCCGTCGATTCCGCCACCGCGTCCAGCGGATTTCGTACGCGATTTTCGCAGCCGCGTGATGATTCCCGCCTATGCCCGGCCGGCGCACAAGAGGCTGCGCGCCGCACTGGCGCAAATCGCCGCATGGAACGAAACCGCGGATGTGAATCGGGTTGTCGATGGATCGCCGGCCCTGGGCATCGTGACGTCCGGCATCTCCTATCAGCACGTTCGCGAAGCTGCGCCGGAAGCGCGGGTGCTGAAGTTGGGCTTGACCTATCCACTGCCGTTGGAGCTCATCCGCAGGTTCGTCTCCACGGTCGAGCGCGCGGTGGTCGTCGAGGAAGGCGACCCTTACTTGGTGGAAGCGCTGCGAGCGGCGGGTATCTCCGTCGAGGGCAAAACCGAGATGTTTCGATTGGGCGAACTGAATGTCAGCCGGGTGCGCCGAATCCTGGCCTGCGATGTCACTCCCGAACCGGAGCTGCTGCCGGGCAAGCCGCCCGCGCTCTGCCCGGGATGCGGGCATCGCAGCGTCTTCGCCAGCCTGAGAAACCTGGGCTGCATCGTTTCCGGGGATATCGGTTGTTATGGCCTGGGAGTGCTTCCGCCTTTTGAAGCTGTGGATTCCATCGTCTGCATGGGCGCCTCGATTGGAGTGGGTCTGGGCTTGCGGCACGCCCTTCCACCCGAGCAGGCCAAACGCGTGGTCAGCGTCATCGGCGACAGCACACTCTTTCACAGCGGAATCACCGGACTACTGGAGATGGCTTACAATCCGCCGCCCACGGGCCATGTGGTGGTAGTGCTCGATAACGGCACCACCGCCATGACCGGTTTCCAGGAGCATCCCGGTACGGGGCGAACCCTCGACCATTCCGCCACCGCCAAGGCGAGCATCGAAGGGCTGGTGCGGGCGGCGGGCGTGCAGAGTGTTCATGTGATCGATCCGACTCTCGACCCCGCGGCTTTCGAGCGTCTGCTAAAGGAGTGCCTGGAAAAGCCTGAACTCACGGTCATCGTGGCCAGACGGGATTGCTTGCTGGCGGCAAGGTATATTCGCGAATATGAGAGGATGAATGCACAGTGTAACTAACATCGTCATCGCCGGTCTGGGCGGTCAGGGCGTGCTCACGGCTTCCGACATCGTGGCCGATGTGGCGCTGCACGCGGGCTTCGACGTGAAAAAGAGCGAGCTCCATGGAATGAGCCAGCGCGGCGGCTCCATTGCCAGCGATGTGCGGTTCGGGCGCGAAGTTTTCAGCCCCATGGTTCCAGCGGGCGAAGCGGACTTTCTGGTGGCGGTCGAGCCTGACCAGGTTCCCGTCAATGCCGCTGTCTTGAGCCCGCGCGGCATTATTGTGGAGCCTTCGCAATTCCCCGCGGAAAAGCTGCGCAACAAGAAAAGCCTGAACGTGGCCATGCTGGGCGCGCTCAGCCGCCATCTGGAGTTTTCCGAAGAGGCCTGGATTGCGGCCATCAGGCGCCGCTTGCCGGAAAAGCAGGTTGAGGTCAATCTTGAAGCGTTTGCGTTGGGAAAGGGCTGAGGGTTTCATCTTTGAAGCGGGCAGCGCGGAGGTAGCGCAGTCCAGCTTCCTCCGCGGTTCTTAACATGACAACGGTGATTCACGACATTCACAGAGGTGTCAGCACCCGAGGGAAAAGCCGCAGACGAAGCCCAACGGCGGCTACGTCTGCGCTACCCGCTCAGCCCAGGGTGGAGTAGAATTCTCCCGGGCGTGGCCAAAGGGGGTGATCATGCGCTTTCGCTCTATTCTCGCCCTGGCATTTCTCACTGTCACCGCTGCTCCAGCGGCCGGTCAAAAGCATTCGGGAGTGACGGTTATGGCTTCCCGGGTCAGCGCGGGGGATCATCAGTTGCCCGCCAAGCCGCCCGGAGGGAATACCGACGCATCCCCGCCTGCGCCAAGCTCCGACGAATCAGATAAGTTCGCTGACTCCATGGCGGCCCTTGAACGAGGCACGCTTACCGTTTGGGTTCCCAGGACTATGGTTCGGGGCGTGAACTCAGTGGACCTGGATCAACGTTGGGGCGAATGGTTCGTCCCCCAGTTCAAAAAAGACTTCCCCAATTTCGATTTGCACTTCGAGGTCATGGAGCGTCCGTTGTTTGAGAAGGCAATGCACTCCCCCCCCGACCAACATTTTCCCGATGTTGCGTTGGTTCAGAACATGCGGGAATATGCACCGCTCCGCGAGAGCAACGCGGTCATTTCCATGTGGGGTTGGTCGCGTTCGACGATGGGCTGGTGGGTGATTTTCCGACAGTCGCCCAACATGGCTGCGGCCCGAGCGTTCCTGCTCTGGTTGGCGCACCCACTCCACTACAAGCCGTCCTGGAATGTGACCACGAAATCGATTGGCCCATCTGACCAAGTGGCCGTCGAGGCTCTTTCGCGAGAAGCCGTGCGGGATTACATACAAGAAGATCTCGATGCGCTGCGCTCGACTATGGATCCTCAAGCTGCTCGTTTGTCGGGGCACCTGCACGACGCCATTGGATTGGCGAAGGTGTTCAACGACGTAACGGTGGCGCCTTCCGTCGTCGAACCTGTTCTAACTCTTGGCAATTCGAACCTGGCGTTCGTGGTGGTCGCGGCAAGCGGGGAAGGTCCGAAAGACTTCGGGATGATTCATTCGGCCGTCATCCTGAGAAACGAAGGAGCGGGCTGGCAGGTGCTATATCTCGACCCGAATGGTTCACTCCCCTCCGCGGAGAAGTTACTCAGCTCGTTTGACGGCCTCGGCCTTCGCGATGACATCGCTGAAACTGCACCTGAAATATCCCTAATCGGCCCGCCTGATCGTGCTGTGGTCCCCAGCCAACCTGGACCGGAAATGGAGTGGGCGAAGATTGACCCGGAGCCCGCAACCTACGTCTTCGAATTCCAGCAAAGCTTTCCAGGGGGGAAAGACCGGTGGGCACCGAGCTACCTTCAGCTCGTCTCGCCCCTCTCCGATGGCCCCACAATGCGCTTGCGGTATTCTAATACCTCTGGCCGGTGGAGGGTTTGGGCCATCACCGAAAGCGGAATAGTTAGCCTGAGCAAGTGGCGCACGATCACCCTGACGTATTGAACACAGTGGGAGCGCAGAGTCTCGCTTTGCAGAGACTCTGCGGCTTTTCCTCGAATTCCCATCCGCGGGTCGGTGGGGATGGGGATTCGATCCACCGGGATCGTGCTGCCCGGTCCCTCCGGCACCTGCCAACTTCCCGTGTAGCAAGCGTAGCGCGGACCACCGAATTTGTGGTCCGCGTCCCTTCCGTACCGCATGCCCCACTCGCACACACTTGCCTCAGTAAGGAGCCACCGTTGCGGAAAAGCCGCAGACCACAACCCCGGCGGCGCGACGGGCAGCGCTTGTCTGGCCCTACCTTTCCGGCCTGCCCCTTTCTTCGAGCACAACCGGTGGGGCCAATGGCCGGAGTCCTTTGGAGGAAACCGCAGGCGGCCTACGTAGCCCCGTATTCCCGCGCCGGCTCTTCCCCGCGCAGCACGCGCAGCACGCCCTCGGCGAGCGCCTGCAATTCGTCTTCCCCCGGGTACACGGTCACCGGCGCAATCCACCCCACCGCGGCCCGCACCGCCGCCACCAGCCGAGATGAATGCGCCATGCCGCCCGTGATCAGCAGTGCGTCCACGCGGCCCATCAGCACCGTGGCCATCGCGCCGATCTTCTTGGCGATCTGGTACGCCATGGCATTGAACACCAGCGCCGCGCGCCCGTCGCCGTTGGCGATTCGCTGTTCCACTTCCGCCAGGTCCTTGGTGCCCAGGTACGAGTAAAATCCGCTCCCACTCCACAGCAAAGCTTCCATTTGTTTGGGCGCGTATTTGCCACTGAAGCAGAGGTCTGCCAGTTGGGCCGTGGGCAGCTTGCCGGCGCGATCCGCGGAAAACGGCCCTTCGCTGACGGCGTCGGCGACATCGATCATGCGGCCTCCCTCATGGGCGGAAACCGAGATGCCGCTTCCCAGGTGCGCGACGATCAGGCGCAACTGTGTATACGCGCGGCCGGTTTCCCTCGCGTATCGCTTGGCCACGGCCTTGGTATTGAGGGCGTGTGAGCGGGAAATGCGCTCAATTGACGCCAGCCCTGAAACCCGCGCGATCTCCGGCCATTCCTCCACACTGACCGGATCGACGATGAAGGCACCCACTCCAGCGCGCGCAGCTATGTTGTGCGCCAGCACTGCTCCCAAGTTTGAAGCGTGCTCCCGCCGGCGGGCCTCGCGCAAGTCATCCAGCATCGCCTGGTTCACCCGATACGTCCCGCTGCGCACCGGTCCCAGCAGCCCTCCTCGTCCCGCCACCGCATGGAAGCCGGACGGATCCTCGCCCGCCGCGACAAGCTCACGCTCCACCGCCTCACGCCGGAACTCCTCCTGGTCGAGCACCGGCCTACCCCGGAACGGCGCCATCTCCCCTTCCGAGTGCCGCAGGTTTCGCACCAGCACGGCCTGGGAGCCGGCGAATACGCCGAACTTGGTGGAAGTCGATCCGGGATTAATCGCCAATATCCGATACTCAACGGGCGGCAAAGATCACCCCCAGGGCGATGGCGTTCACCTTGTCTTCCGCGCTTTCCACGCGCGACGGAATGAGGATCGGCGCCTTCGCCCCCACCACCACGTGCGCGCAGGCCGAGCCTCCCAGGTACTTCGCCGCCTTCCCGAACATGTTGGCGGCCTCGATGCACGGCGCCACCATACAGTCCGCGTGGCCCGCCACCGGGCTGTGGATTCCCTTCGCCACCGCCGCCGATTCCAGCAGCGCGTTGTCCACGGCCAGCGGACCGTAGACCTCCGCGTCCCCGAAGGCTCCCCCCGCGCCCATCGCGGTCAGGGCCTGCGCGTCTTTGGTGGAGGGCACGGCGTCGGATACCGCTTCGGTGGCGCTCATGATGGCGATTTTCGGACGCGCGATACCGAGGCTGCGCATCACCTCGATGGCGTTCTCGACAATCTGGATCTTCTGTTCCAGATTGGGAGCCACGTTCAGCCCGCCGTCGGTGACGCCCACCAGGCGCTGCTCGCCGTTCCCGTATTGGAACAGCATCACGTCACTCAGCAGTCGGCCCGTGCGCAGACCGTCCTCTTTGTGCAGCACGGCGCGCAACAGTTCGTCGGTGCGCAGATGCCCCTTCAGCAGAATCTCCGCGCCGCCCGCCCGCACCAGGCGGACGGCGACCGCCGCGGCATCGCTAGGCGCGTCCACCAACTCCGCCCGGTCGATCAGCAGGCTGAGACCCAATGCTCCCGCGAGTTCGCGAATTTTCCTGAGATCGCCGACCAGCACCGGCAGGGCAAGGCCCAGGCCCAACGCTCCCGCCGCCGCGGTCAACGCCACTTCATCGTCCGCCGAGACTATGGCGACGCGACGCGGGCCAAGGCCTTGGGCGCGTTCCCGAAGTTCCTCAAAGGTGCGGATTCCCATTTCAATTGACACCGTCCATTTATAACCGCGGAGGATAGCACCACTCACGGTGCTTTCCAAGCGCGCCACAAGCCTCGCCGGCTGGCTTCTTGTTTGACCAACATGGCTCTGGAAATTGCGGGTGTCGTTGGGATATTTGCTCGGCTCTTTGAATGGCAGGGAAGAGGTAGGACGGCTTCCTTGGTGTTAGAAAAACCGCATTCTTACTGGGGTTTCTTGAACTCTGGTGCCGAAGAGAGGACTCGAACCTCCACTCCCTGACGGGAACTACACCCTGAATGTAGCGCGTCTGCCAATTCCGCCACTTCGGCACAGGGACTGCTCGTCGCGAATTTGCAACCGGGCGCGTACAGTGGGTAGAAGCGCGCCAGTCGCAATTTTTCATCTTGCCATCCGGACCTGTGCCTGTCAAGCACGCACGCGCCCTCGCGGTCCTGTTTGATGTTGTAGCGGCGAGTTTACCTCGCCAGATGGCGGCGTAAAGCCGCCTCTACTTTACCACTACCCGTGCCCGGCGCCGGAAGCTTCAGGGCTCGGGCGCGAAGGCGTGGGCCAAACCCCGCCACAGCGCCCCGGTGGCTGCGTCGGTGAAGTCCAGCACGTCCGCAGTTCCCGACAGGGGAAGCCGCCCGCTGATGGCCAGCTTGGCCACGCCGTGGACCATCGACCACGCGAGCAGGGCGAAAGGCTTCGCGTCTCCCGGCGGCAGAAGTCCCTCCGCCTGACATGCTTCAACGTAGCGCACCAGGGTTCCGAATGCGCGCTCGCCTGCCGCTTGTGTTTGGGGATACAAATCGAACCGCCCGGCACCCTCAAACATCACGGCGAAATGCTGAGGATGGCGAAGCGCAAACTCCACGTAGCCGCGCCCGCTCAACCGAAAGCGGTCCAGGGGGCGCGACGCGGGTTCCGCCGCCTTGGTCATCGCCGCCGTCAGGCGATCGAACCCCTCCGCCGCCAGCGCGGCCAGCAATTCCTCCTTGTCGCGAAAATGGCGGTACGGCGCATTGTGCGACACCCCCGCCCGCCTCGCCACCTCGCGCAGAGTGAACGCGCCGGGGCCGGCCTTGCGGATGAGGTCGAGGGAAGCCTCCAGCAGGGCTTGCTTCAGGTTTCCGTGGTGGTACGAACGGCGTTTGCGCATGACCATTTCGCCAGGGACATTGGCACTTGTAGCGCCGACCTTCAGGTCGGCAAGTGCTGAGCTAAAGCTCAGCGCTACTTATAGCAAATAAATGTTGACACGCGCAACATCTCTCCAGCATAATGTGGCTAGTGTCCACATCGAGGGACGTGATGACACGGAGGTCACAGGCCATGGCAAACATCACCGTGGGGAGTTCTTACCGGCAAAATCCGGTGGCCGACCAGTGGGATGCCATCGTGATCGGCTCGGGCATCGGCGGATTGGCCGCCGCGGCGCTGCTGGCAAAACACGGCGGCAAGCGCGTGCTTGTCCTGGAGCGGCATTACGTGGCCGGGGGATTCACCCATGCCTTTCATCGCCCGGGATACGAGTGGGACGTGGGCGTGCACTACATCGGCCAGGTGCAGGATCCCGCTTCGCCTATGCGCGCGATCTTCGACCATCTTACCGGCGGACGCCTGAAGTGGAGCGCCCTGCCCGAGGTTTACGACCGCATCCGCATGGGCGGTCGTGAATACGAGTTGGTGGCCGGGCTGGAACGATTTCGCGACCGGCTGAAAACGTATTTCCCCAGTGAAACCGCCGCCATTGACCGCTACCTGCGGGCAGTGCAGTCCTGCGCCCGGAGAACCTCGATGTACTTTGCGGAAAAGGCCCTGCCGCGCCCCATTGCGCGCCTGGCCGGGCCGCTGATGCGGGGACCCTTCCTGCGCTGGGCGCGGCGCACCACCGCTGACGTCCTCGCGGAGGTCACCACCAACCGCGAACTGGCAGGGATGCTTGCAGCGCAGTGGGGCGATTACGGCCTGCCCCCGGCGGAGAGCAGTTTTGCCGTACACGCCATTGTTACCGCGTCCTATTTCGACGGCGCCAGTTTCCCGGTGGGCGGAGCATCCAGTATTGCCGCCGGCATCGCGCCCGCCATCGAATCCGCCGGCGGGCAGATTGTGTTCAGCGCGGAGGTCCGCGAAATCCTGCTCGACCGCGCCCAGCGCGCCGTGGGAGTGCGCATGCAGGACGGCCGCGAGCTGCGCGCCGGCACGGTGATCAGCGGTGCGGGGGCCTGGAACACTTTCGCGTCGCTGCTCCCGCCGGAAGTCCCCGGGGTCGCGCCCGCGCTCGCCGAGTTGCGCACCGTCCCGCCTTCCATGGCCCACCTGTGCCTCTATGCGGGCGTCAAACAAAGCGCCGCGGAGCTGGGGTTGACCGGAACCAATTTGTGGATTCATCCCACTCCTGATCACGATGCGAACCTGGCGCGCTTCACCAGCGATCCCTCCGCGCCTTTACCCTTGTTGTTCATTTCGTCTCCCTCGGCCAAGGATCCCGACTTCGAGCGGCGGCATCCGAACCGCGCCACCCTGGAAGTGATCTGCCCGGCGCCTTACGACTGGTTCGCGCGCTGGGAAGATACCCGCTGGAAGCGGCGGGGAGAGGGTTACGACGATTTCAAACAGAGCCTGACCGAGCGCTTGCGGAGCGGGCTGGAAGAGCATCTGCCGGCGGTGCGCGGGAAGTTGGACATCGCGGAGCTCTCAACGCCGCTCTCCACCCGCCACTTTATGAATTACCAGCGCGGCGAAGCTTACGGGGTAAGCGCCACGCCCGCGCGCTTCCGCCTGCGCTGCCTTACGCCTCACACCTCCGTGCGCAATCTTTACCTCACGGGCCAGGACGTTTGCACCTTAGGCGTAGCCGGAGCATTGATGGGTGGAGTGCTGACCGCCTCCGCCGTGCTCGGCCGAAATCTGGTGTCAGTAGCCTCCAAGCCGGAGCGGGATGGCCAGGTGGCGGCGTAAATTTGAATTTGCTGCCCTCGGTCCCTGTGGCGTCAGGGGGTAGCGTGAAGCAAAGGATGAGGGTTTACCTAGCCCCGAGCCCCAACAGATCGTGGCAAGTAACAAGTGGCGAGCAGGCAGTTTAATGGCCCGATGACCCGATGGCAAAATGGCCCGATCCTCTTCGCACCTGACACCTGACACCTGACACCTGACACCTGAAACCTTATCATTAAGTCCTTTATTTTCCGGAACATCGTTTAAAATCGTCTATAACTCATTTGTTTTCATCAAGATCGTTTCAAGCCCCGAAACCGACACATTGTCTGTATTTGTTTTCAATAACATCCGGATGCTATCCTTGATTTTTATATCGCTTTTTTTTGGAGCACCAGATTCTCGCTCTAGATGTAACCATTTTATTTTCAATAAGATGTATATTTACAAGATCTGGGCTCTCGACCGATAACTCCTTTGTTTTGCGAGACATCGTTTCAAATCGCCGCCTCGCTCTTTTCGCCCTGTTCCAAAAATTCCACCTGATGCGCCCGGCGATTCATCCTCGGGAGCAGGATTCAAGAGCCACATCGCTCTGTAGCATACGAGCAACTGCCCACGGCTTCCTGCCGTCTACTGCCTCCTGACTTCTGGCTCCTAGCTCCTGGCTCCTAGCTCCTAGCTCCTAGCTCCTAGCTCCTAGCTCCTGGCTCCTGGCTCCTGGCTCCTGGCTCCTGGCTCCTGGCTCCTGGCTCCTCAATCGCCAATCCAGGCTCCGGCACCTCGCAGTAACATCCCCTCAGTATATCACCCTACGCTATGAATGTCAAGAAAAATCTACAATGGTTAGAGCCTACAAAATGTCCCTGCCGGAAAAATCGAATCTTGGAGGTGCGGAGCTTTGGAGTGCGGTCCGCCGCGGCGGACTGCCGCTTTCCTCTCCGCGAGCTTGCTCGCGGGAATTTCAACCACGAGCCCGATCTCCAGCCAGCGAGCTGGCTGGTGGAAAAGCGGCAGCGAGCTGCCGCACTCCAAAGCTTCGCACCGCACGCAAAAATTTGCCGGGCGCGGAGGAGGTTGGTTGGGGCAGGAGGAAAGGCGCAGCGCTACCGCACAGAATCTCACGAGCCTTTCCCTCGCCACTTTATATGAAAATGCGCGCAGCGCCTTGGACTGTCCGTCAGCTCACGGACAGTCCAAGCGGCCTTCGGCACATCCAGATACAGGAGGCGCAATGATCGGGAAGCAGCAACGAGGTTCGATTATGGCGCTGGGAGTACTGGCCGCGTGCCTGGCGGACGCGGCTCTAGTCGCGGGGCAGGCGGCATCATCGGGCTATCATGAATTCACGATGACGGCCAAAGACCAGGGCTTTGATCCCGCTATGATCACGGTGAAAAAAGGCGAAAAGGTGCGGCTGATTATCACCGCCACCGATTGCGAGCACGATTTCAAGCGGGAGGCTTTCGACATCAATCAGGTGCTCAAGAAGGGCGACCCCGAGATCATCGAATTCACCGCCAGCAAGTCCGGCAGATATGAATTCAAGTCCTCCGTTTGCTGCGGCAAGGGTCACGGAAAAATGAAGGGGAAGTTGGTGGTGGAAGAGTAATGCGAGCCGGGTGCCCACACTCGGCGTTCCCTTTGCCCCGACCTCTATTGCACAGACACTGGGATTGTTACGCTGCGGCCAAAACCGTTGGCGGTCACCGTGACGGAGTAGTTGCCGGGAAGGGTGGGTGCAAGCGCCACTCCCGCTCCACTCAAACTGATAGTCTGGGGGCTATTGCTGGCGTTATCGCTGATGGAAATTAAGGCGGTGCGCGACCCTGCTGCGTTGGGCGTGAAGGTGACGGCGATGGGGCAATAGCTGCCAGATCCAACGCCGGCGCAGGTGTTCGTCAGCGCAAAGTCCTGAGGATTGGCACCGCCGAGGGTGAAGCTAGTAATAGTCAGCGGGGCATTGCCGGTGTTGTACAGGTTTGCGTATTGGGCAGCGCTGGTCGACCAGGGATTTCGGGCGGTAAAGGCAAGAGATGTTTGTTGGAGGGTGGCAATGGGCCCCGAGGTTCCGGTGCCGGACAGACTGACGGTCTGCGGGCTGCCGCTCGCATTGTCGGTGATGGTGAGCAAAGCGCTACGCGGCCCATTGGCGGTCGGCAGGAAGTTTACGCTGGTGTTACAAGCCAGCCCTGACACCAGGGTGCTTCCGCAACTGGTATTCCATGGGAAGTCTCCCGGATTAGTGCCGGTAATGACGATGCTCGAGATATTCAAAGTCGCATTCCCGGTATTGGAAAGAGTTGTGGTCTGCGCCAAACTGTAAACTCCCACACTTGCCGGTGCGAAAGTCAAACTCTGCGGGGAGAGGTTTGCCTCAGGCGCGGCCGGAGGCGCGCCTCCGCCACCCCCGCCGCCACCCCCGCCTCCTCCTCCACAGGCCACCCAGACCGTAATAATCAGCAGCGAACCTGCAATCTGCCATAGCCGCCGGCGTCGCCCGGCCGGGACAAGGCGCAGGAATACCGCCAGACCCAGCAATTCGCACAAGAGCCAGAGCCAAGGCGCAGGCGCGTCAAATGTTGGGGGTGTTCCTCGATGCGTGGAAGGAGGAGGTGTACTGGACGCGGCCGTAGTGTGGACTGTAAGGGTGGAGGTCCAGGGTGTTGTTCCCGAAGCATAAGCACTCGTAGGTGAGAGTGAGCATGCCATCCCCGGGCCCGAAGCCAGGCAAGACAGGACAACCCACGAATTAAATCCGTACAAAGGAGTTACGCTAATCGTGGAAGTCCCGGATTGGCCGGGGGCCGTGAAGGTGAGGCTCGCTGGATTTGCCGACACGGAGAGGTCGGTAGCGGTTACAGTGACTGAGCCTGAGACCGAGCCTGCGTAGTTGCTTTCGCCGCTGTATTGCGCCGTCACCGTATCCGTGCCCAGGGGGAGAGTTAAGGTCGCGGTGGCCGTTCCGTTGGCGTATGTGCCTGTGGAGGCGGAATAGCCGACGCCGGTCAAGGGAATCGCGGGTCCCACTGGGGTGCCGCCATTGAAAAACTGAACCGTGCCGCCCGGCCCGGCGCCATTGCTCTGCGTACTCACAGTGGCGGAAAATGTGAAACTGGTTCCAAATAGTGGCGATGGCGTCTGGCTAGCGATCTTCAGCGTAGTGGGTGCGGGATTAATCGTAATCGTCGCGGATGACTGGCTGGGAGTGTAACTATTGTCGCCGGCGTACGTGGCCACGAAATTGTACGTCCCCGGACTCTGCTGAATGGGCTGATCCTCCGCGTAGCCCGAACTATTCAAAATATAGCTTCCGGCAACGGTGCCCTTGGGGGGATTCTGGTCGGTGGGCGCCGGAGACACGGTTAAGCTTCCGGTTGGGCATGGGTAGACGATCAATCCGGTGACCGGAGAAGTGCAGAGCTGGCCGCTGCTGTTGGTCACATCCATACGCAAAATGTAAACCGACCCATAGGGGACCGTCGTGACGTTATAAACGGGAGATCCCGCCGCATTGGGCGTCACGAGGCGCAATTCCGTCATGCTAGGTTCCTTCCCCACGATGACGGGGATTCCCGGGGAGGAGTCGCCCACAGCGAAGGTTCCATCGCCCGCGTAATGTGCCGTAACATTGTATGACCCACCGGGGAGCATCACGGTTGAGCCGGAAACGCTGCCACCGCTCAAAGTAAAGGGGCCAATGCCGGTTGCATTGCTCGGGCCGTTGCCGGTTTGCGCTACGAGCGATGCATCCCCCGTCGGTGTACCGCTACCCGATCCCGGAGCCACATTGATAGTGAAATTGATGGGTTGACCGTGGGTGAGGGTAACAGGGCTGGTGGGGGGGCTGGTCGAAAGTGACAGCGTTGTCGTCGAGGGTGTGAAATTTGAAGTCCACTTGTTCACCAAATTGGCGGCATTCACCGAGCCCAACCCCGTGGCCAAATCATAACCGGTTGTCGTGGTCCAGGCCGGCGTGGGGGGACTGCCGGAAACAAGCAATCCATATTGGCCGGACGTTGTGTTGCTGCATTGCGGGGACCCGCCCGCGCAGGCCACGGAATTGTTTCCCGCCGTAACGTCGTAGAAAATACAAGCCGAATTTGTCGCCGCACCCGCGCTCGAATTGCACCCCGAAGGGTTCTGCGCGGCAAGTGGGTACAAGACATAATTCGCATTTCCCTGGCGGCCATGCGCTTGGTTGACCATGGCCATGATGCCGGCAAAGGCCTGCACGGATATGGATGTCCCCCCGGCGCCTTCAAAATCCGTGTAGGGAGACTTCAGATCGCAGGAGGTCGAACTGCCCCCGGAACTGGCGTTAGCGTCCATCTGACAAAACACATAAAAGCTGTAATGGAAACCGTTGCCCGCGAACAGGGACACGTCCGGGAGATCGCGCGCGCCGTCCTGGGGCACGTTCGTTCCGCTTTGCCAGGAGGGTTTGGGGTATCCTCCGCTGCAAGTGAAGTTCGGATAAGTGCCCGTCGAGTTGACGCAATTGCTGAACCCGCCGCCCCCCGCCGCGAGATCAATACCCTCGGAGAAACCCGTATTCCCATTCGCATTCGCGCAGCCGGTGAGCGATCCGGTCGCTGCGCAGGTATCGTTCCAGGTGCTCTCGGGAATGTAGGAGAGGGCGGAAGACTCGTAGGTGGAATTGTCCGTCAGAGTCCAGTACGTGAGTGGGTTGCTGGTGTCGGCAAAATCCGTTCCACCTACGGCGACGTCAAAGGGTGTGGACGCCAATCCGTTCACAGAGAAGCCGGCGAGCGCCACCATCTTGGACGACGCTCCGCGGTCACAGGTGGCGGAGCCTGAGTCCCCCGACGATATCAAGACGGTGATGCCCTGCGCGGCGGCCTGCTCCCAGAGCGTAGAGTGAAATTGATTGCCGCCCGCTCCCAAGTCCGCCTCGCACCCGCCATAGCTTGCACTCAGGATGGGCGCCAGGTTGTTATCAATGATGTACACCGCGGAAAGGTCAACTCCGGGGGTTGCTTCGGTGGATTCGGAGACCACAAGATCAATCGTCGCGCCCTTGGCGACCGCTCCGGACCACTGGACGTCGAGGTCAGCCTCCGATTCGTCATCGTTAATCCCAGGGTCGGGACCATTCAAAATGATGTTGGGTGGATTCGCCGGAAGGCCGAACATGGCGCGGAAGTCCGCCACGTCCTGGGGATTGATATCACCTTCGGCTACCACCGCGATGGTCTGGCCTGTGCCGTCGGTGCTAGCAGTCCAAAGCGGCGAAACGTTATAAATAGTCGCGAAATCCGTGGGGCCGACGGCGAAGTAGTACCCATTGGCCTGCGGAGAAAAAGTGAAAAGGGGCTGCACCTCGCCGGTCGCCTTCGAGCGCGTAAACGTGCCCAGGCGGTGGGTCAAGGGCTTTCTCGGGAAGTTGTTCAGGGAAGCGAAGCCGGCCACAACGGGCGCAAGGGCGGCGGGGATTTGCGGGTCGCTGGTGTTCGCCCAGCGATCCTCTCCGTTCACTGTGAATTTGTGAATCTCCGTTCCCAGGACTTGCCGCACCAGTCCTGCTGTGCCCGAAAACTCAATCACCGTGCGGCCGGCCGCAACCTTGGCTACCTGGAAGCCCTGCGACGTCAGCCAATCGGTAATGGCTTGGATGTCTGCGTCGGCCGGGCCGAATTGCTGCCCGAACTGCTCGGGGGTGAGCCATTGGTGAAACCGCGGAGATGACTTCACCTGCTGGTCATCGAGCAGTTGCCGCAGGGCGGCTTCCTGCTCCGGCCCGCGCTGCAAGACCAGGAGCATGCGCTCCATGGGCAGGTCGTCGGGCGCCACGCCCTGGTCAAATTCCGGCCGCGCCAAGGGGTGGACGTTCCCTCGCAGGGTGACGAGGTTCTGCGTGTCCACCGCTTGCGTCACGCGGGCGCGCACGGCGTTGGTTTGTCCCAGAGAGGTGAGCGAGAAAAGGACCAGAGAAATAGGTAAGAGAGCTGACGAGATGAAAAGTGAACGTATGACCTTCATACTACCTCCAGCAAGCTCGGCCGTCTTTACGGCTGTGGCAGAGGACTTCCTTGATGGAGACCTCAAAACTACAATAATCAGTTAATAAAAGTACGCCCCTGCTGACGGATTTAAAATACTTTTCTTGCCGCTGCGACAATGTGTCCGGAGCCTGTTTTGGTGGGGGTTGCGGCTGCAACGCAAAAAGAAATTCACCACAGAGGACACAGAGATCACGGAGAAGAGATGTAAAGAAAAGCTTGGGTCAATAAACTATCCAACCGTAATTCCTACCAGTGCAAGTCGATGCACTTTTCTCTGTGGTCTCTGTGCGCTCTGTGGTGAAGGTTTTCTTCGCGGAGTGAGCCAGGTTCGTCCCTTATTGACAATGAAAAGCCGCGGACCTAAAGAACAGGTCCGCGCTACACCTCTTATAAATTCACACCTCGCCGCGGCGGGCGGCGGCGGCGATCCGGTCGGCGGCGCGAAAGGCGAGGGCTTGAATGGTCATGGTGGGCTGTCCGCGGCCGGAGGTCACGAAGCTGCTTCCGTCGCAGAGGAAGAGGTTGGGCACGTCGTGAGTCCGGTGATCGGCGTTCACCACTGAGGTATTGGGGTCGTTCCCCATGCGGCAGGTTCCCAGCAGATGCACGGCACGGGTTGCCTCGCGAACGGGCGGCGCATAAACCCGGGTCGCAGGGGATGCGGCCAAGAGCTCCAGCGCGCGGTCTTGCAGATACTTGACCGTCTTGAGGTCATCGGTATGGTCCTTATAGGTCATGCAGAGTGCCGGCAAGCCCCAAGCGTCCTTCAAATCCGGATCAAGCGAAAAACTGTTGGCCTCGACGGGCAATGAGGTGGCGTGGCACGACACATACATCGTGCGCGAGAAGCTTTCGGCCAGCCAATTCTTGTAAGCCTTGCCCCAGCGCGGAACATCGGGGGGTGCAGAACCGAGCGCGAAACTAATGGGAGTTCCCCCAAAGCGCGCGTCGAGTCCCCCGCCGCCATAAAAGCCCAGCTTGGGATCGATCTCGTAGAAATCATGGAGCACGCGGCTGACGGCGGCGCTGGTGTAATCGTTGAGGGGGTGCTCGAAAGTCGCCTGCACCATGCTGAAGCCATTGACCATCAGGTGCTTTCCCACCATCCCGCTGGAATTCGCCAGCCCTTGGGGGAATTGGCCGGAGCTGGAAAGAAGCAGCAGCCGCGGCGTTTCCGCACCGTTGGCGCTTACAATCACCGCGCGGGCCTTTTGGAAATGCTGCCGGCCCCGGTCATCAAAATAGGCGACCCCCGTGGCGCGGCCATGGCGATTGGTCTTCACCCGGAAAGCGTAACTCTGCGTCCGGATTTCACAGCGGCCGGTTTGTTGCGCCAGGGGAATGACGCTCGCCAGCGTGCTGGACTTCGCTCCCACCTCGCAGCCGAAACCCAGACAGCGCCCGCAATGGATGCATCCCGCCCGGCCCCGGTAAGGTTGGGAAAGAATCGCCATGGGGGAGGGGAAGGGATGCCAGCCGACCTTCCATGCGGCGCGCTCAAAGATGACGCCTGAGGATTTTACCGGCATCGGCGGCAGAGGATAAGGTTTGGAGCGAGGGGGATCAAAGGGGCTGGCGCCGGCGAGTCCGGAAACGCCGATCTCCCATTCCACCTTGGTGTAATACTGTTCCATCTCCGCGTAAGTGATGGGCCAGTCGGCGAAACCCGTGCCCGCCACCGGGCCGCGGCGGCTGCGCTCGATAAAATCAATTTCGTGGAACCGCCAGAAGTTGGCGGTAAAGTGTACGGTGCCTCCGCCCACGCAACACCCATAGATCGCGGAGAACTGCTTTTCCGCCTTGTCCTGCGGGGTCTTTCGGAAGGTCTGGGGCTGCCGCTGGAAATTATTGACCAGGGCGTGTTCCTGCCTATTGGCGATTTCATCGTGCCCAAAATCGCTGGCAGGGATGAGGCGCCCTTGTTCCAACACCACCACCTTGAAGCCCGCCGTGGAGAGTTCTTTGGCCAGCACTCCACCCGCCGCGCCGGAGCCGACAATGACGAAGTCAACTTTCTCCGATGGTTTGTAAGTTACTTGGGGATTCATCGCGCCTTCACAGATAAAGATTCACCACCAAGACACCAAGACACAAAGGAAGACATTGGAGAAAAAGCCCAAGAAACGTAGCCTTATGTCTCTGGTTTTTAGTTTCTGTCTTCCGCCCTTCTTGGTGTCTTTGTGTCTTGGTGGTCATCATTTCTCCTCGTCCGGCGGCTGCCAGCCGGGATAGTCGCGGTCGTAATAGCCAAAGGGCGGAGCGAATGCCGGACTGTCATCGAACCCGATCAGCTTCCACCCCACGCCGCCGCGATTGCCGCCGCGCGCGGGGTCGGCGAGAAAGCCCATGACCGTGTGCATGAGGATCAACTGGAAGAACGGCTCTTTCTCCAGCGCCTTCAGCACCGCGTCCTGCTGGTCAGGAGTGGCCTGGGAGAATTTCGGCGCGCCGGGGAACATCTCCCGCGTCTTGGCCTGCAAGACCGTCAGACCCTTTTCATAGTCATCGCGGCTGTCGGCGGCAAAGGTGGCCAGGGCGCGGTCGATGAAGTAAATCACTCCGGCTTCGCGCGCGCCCGGCGTGTCATCGGTGGGAATGATGCGGCTGGCGGCGGCCTCAATTTCGGCGGCCTGTTCCGCGCTCAGCACTTCCAGCTTGGCCGGGAGGACGGCCTCGCGCATGTGCGCAGCGTGCTGCGCTGCCGCCAGGATGGCGGGCCAGTGCAAGGAAGCCCAGGCGCCGCCCGCGCCGCGTAAGCCGGCCAGCAGGAATCTGCGCCGGTTGAGGTTGTCCCCTGAATTCGCGTTCATAACTTGCCCTGTGTCTGCCAGGTTCGATCAGTTTACCCGGAGAACGGCGGCCACGGCGAGGGCTTTTTTCTTATGGCCGCCAGAAAGGAGAGGCTTGAGAGTTTGTGAGGGTGGGGGATCTCACTCATTGCATCCAGGCCGAATCTGGCGTAGGTTATCGTTCGGCCGGTATGCGAAAACGCCAAGACCGGAGCAGGGCCCTAAATCATGAGCATTGATCGCCCCAAGCTTGCGGCTGTCACCACCACCTATTTCAAATACTCGCACGCCCAGAACATCATCGATCGCTTCCTTTACGGTTATGGGTGGAAGGGCACGCACTATCGGCCGCCGATGGACGTGGTCTCGCTTTATGTCGATCAAGTGGGGAAAGGTGACCTCAGCCACAGCCGCCCCGAGCAATTTCCGTACCTGCGGATTTATCCCACCATTGCCGAGGCGCTGACGCTGGGAGGCAGCAAGCTGGCGGTGGATGGCGTGGTCGTGGTCGGCGAGCACGGCGACTACCCGCGCAATGAAAAGGGTCAAACCCAATACCCCCGCTGGGAATTCTTCCAAAAAATCATCGAGATATTCAAAGGCAGTCAACGGTCGGTCCCGATGTTCAATGACAAGCATCTGTCGTGGAATTGGGACTGGGCAAAGCGGATGGTCGACACCTCGCGGGAAATGGGTTTCGCCTACATGGCCGGATCAAGCCTGCCGGTGACGTGGCGGATTCCCTCGGTGGAAATGCCGCTGGGGTCGCGCATCCGCGAAGCGCTGTGCGTGGGTTACGGGGGCGTGGACAGCTATGATTTCCACGGTCTGGAAACCATCCAATGCATGGTGGAGCGGCGGGCGGGCGGCGAAACAGGAGTGAAATGGCTCCAGGCCTACCGCGGCGATAAGGTTTGGGATGCCTTGCGCGCGGGCCTCTGGTCGCGCCGCCTGATGGAGGCAGCTTTGTGCCGCAGCCACACGCTTACTCCTGCGCGAGAGGGTTTCAACGACATCCTTCCGACCGATGACGATTTGCGCCGGCTGGTGAAGGACCCGGTTGTTTACCATTACGAGCATACTGACGGTTTGATCTGTACCCTGATTCTGTTGAACGGGCTGGTGAAGGACTTCAATTTCGCTGCCGATGTGGAGCATCATCGCTCGAGTTCACAGGCCTACACTCCGTTGGTAAAGGACTTCAACTTCGCCGCCGACGTGGGGGGCCGGCGCGAACCCTTCTCAACGCAAATGTATCTTCCCATGCCCGACGGGCGCACCACGCTGCCCAACTTCTTCAACCCACTGGTGAACAACATGGAGAAAATGTTTCTGACGGGCAAGCCCACTTACCCCGTCGAGCGAACGCTGCTCACCACGGGGCTGGTGGCGGCCGGGGTCGAGAGCCTGTACCGCCAGCAAGCGCGTTACGAGACTCCGCACCTGGCGATTACCTATCAGCCGACTCGTGAATCGACGTTTGAGAGGGCTTAACCGATGCTGACTCGACGGGAATTCCTTCAGACCGGCGCAGCGGCCACCGGGCTTCTGCTGAGGGGCGCGGACGCCCCGCCCCAGCGCCTGGCCATCATCGCGACTATTTACCGGTACCTCTCGCACGCGCAGCATATCGGCGATCGATTTCTCGTCGGCTATCCCTACGCCGGCGCCTGGCACAAACCCGCCATCAAGGTGGTTTCACTTTATGTAGACCAGAAACCTGATGGCGACCTGAGCGGCGAGCGCGCCCACGAGTTTGGCTTCCAGGTTTATCCCACCATCGCCGAGGCTCTGTGCTGTGGGGGCAAGGAGCTGGCGGTCGACGCGGTCCTGATCGTCGCTGAGCATGGCGACTATCCCCACAACGAAAAGGGCCAAATCCTGTATCCCCGGTACGAGTTCTTCCAGCAGTGCGCGGAGGTGTTCAAGCGCAGTGGCCGGTCCGTGCCGGTCTACAACGACAAGCATCTATCCTATAGTTTTACGAAAGCGCAGAGCATGGTTGAGACCTCACGTCGCATGCGCTTTCCCATGCTCGGCGGTTCGTCCCTCCCCGTCACTTTTCGTTTGCCCGAACTCGAGCTGCCCCTCGGATGCCAGATCGAGGAGGCGTTGATGGTCGGCGAGGGCGGGTCCGACCCGATGGATTTTCACGCGCTCGAAGGCCTGCAATGTATGGTGGAAAGACGCGGGCGCGGGGAGACGGGCGTTAAGGCTGTGCAATTGATCGAGGACGACGCGGTGTGGAAGGCGGGTGAGGAAGGCCGCTGGTCGAAGGATCTGCTCATCTCCGCGCTTTCGCGCAGCGACACGCCTATGGGCACGGACGAGACAGAGGCCCGGCCGGAGGATCTGGTGTCGTCGGGCCAGTTGCCGAAGCTCGTTGCCAATCCCGCCGCTTACTTCATCGAGTACCGCGACGGCTTGAAAGCCACGCTGCTGATGCTGAACGGCGCCTTAAAGGATTTCAACTTTGCCGCGCGCTTGAAAGGAGTGTCAGCAATCCAGGCGACGCAGTTCCTACTAACCCCCAATCCGAACGTGACCTATTCGGCGTGCCTGGTGCATGGAATCGAACAGATGTTTCAAACCCGCGTGGCGCCGTACCCGATCGAACGCACTCTTCTGGTCAGCGGTATCCTGGAAAGCTGCCTGACGTCGAAAGTGCAGGATCACCAGCGACTGGAAACACCCCATCTCAAGGTGGCTTACCAGCCCCCGGCGAATTCTACCTTCTGCCGGAGCTGACGTGACTTCGCACGCCTCATCCCTTCAGATGGATTGCGCAAAGAGAAGCTCTGCGGCCGGGGAAAATGGGAACGCAGAGCTGTGCTCTGCGCAATCCAAAGACTTCTTATCACTCGACGACGACAACTTCATACTCCTCGATGAGGGGGATAACGAACTGCGTGCGTCCCTGGGCGTCTCTTTGCGGGATGAAGGATTGCGGGCGCATGAGCGCAAAGATTTTCTTTGCCTCAATGCCCTTGGGGAGCGTGACGCGCGCGTTGCGGACGGGCGTGATCTGGCGGATGGGGCGCGTCATCTCGCCATTGAAATTCACAAAATGCAACAGGTGCCGCCTGCCCGTGTTCTGCGAACGATGGACCAACTCCACCGCCGAGGGCACGTTTTCGAGTGCGATATTGACCGGCGCCAGCGCGCGGACGGCATTCTCAATCAGAATAAGCGGCTCGGGCATGTGCCAGGCGTGGATCATATTGCCGAGATCCCCGGCGCAGTAGACCACTGTGCCTTTGCCGGTTTTGTTGATCGTCAGGGCGGGGTTGTCAGAGAGCTGCGGCGGCAATTCGTAGGAGCCCACCAGGGGCTTGGTGAAACGCAGCGCTACTTGGGCCCCGGCGGCTTTCACCTGGAGATAGTAGGTGGGAGAAGGAATCCACTGTCGCGGGATGCGGTCGAGCAGGGGGCTGGAAGATTGCTTCGCCATGTAATCCCAGGGCCGCGGGCCGGCAACCTTTCCCATGGCGCTGACCCCCATCAACTCGGCCAAGGCGAAGTCCGGCCGGGGCTCACCCACGGCGTCGTAGCGGGAAGTTTCAAAGGTAGTGAACAGGTTGCCGCCCCGCTCCACGTAATGACGCAGGCGCGCCGCGACCGAGTCGCTCATGCAGGCGACGTTGGGCAGGAAGATCGCCCGGTAGCGATCGAGGCCGGCGTGCTCGAGCGTGTAGTCGTCAATGACGTCGAACGGAGC
Source organism: Terriglobia bacterium (assembly GCA_049522495.1). Taxonomy (GTDB): domain Bacteria; phylum Acidobacteriota; class Terriglobia; order UBA7540; family UBA7540; genus Bog-366. The sequence goes on along the minus strand of JBEKNU010000003.1, from coordinate 49,952 downwards.
ATGGGCACGCACCAACGCTTCGGTCAGGCCCCAGAATTCCTGCTCCAGGTTGCCCACGTTGCTTTGCGCGGGAACGCGGGCCACGTCGATGAGTTGCGCCGCCGAGCCCGCGTGAAAGTTGGCGGTGGTATCTGACCAGACCAGAGCGATCCGCGCCTCAGATCACGTGTTCTTGTAGAAAACGGAGTGTTGGGCGAAAAAGCGGTTCATAGCGCCAAGCGTTTGCATTTCGGGCTGATCCCATTCCGAAGTGAACATGCCGAAGTAAACGCCGGCGCCGTTGGCGATGGAGTCCGCGTAAAGCAGGCGCAGCTCGGGGTCGGGAAGAAGCGACACATTCCAACTCTTGAGCGCCGCCGCGCAGGCGACCACGTAGGGCTTCCCCTCGGCCTGAGATTCCTGCAGTCGCGCCATTACCCCCGGCCGCCACAGAGGCGTGCGCGTCAGGTCGCCGTACAGGAACCCGCCTTCGTTAATGAGCAGGTCTTCTTCCGGATCAATCACCCGCGGCAACCGCCCAGTGGCATAGTTGCCGCTCAGCACGCTGCCGTTCATGTAGAGCGCGACGTTCGGATTGATGGCTTTGATCACCGCCTGCGTGTCGCGAAGAAAATCCGCGAGGCTTGCGGATTGAAATTCCAAGAGTTGTTCGAAGCGCTTTCCCTTCCGCTCTTTCTTGGAGGGCAACTCCTTGCCATAACGTCGGCGGAATTTTTCGCGGCAAAAAGGGCAGTAACATGTCTGGGGAAAGAAAATCGGCCCGTCGTAGAGAATCCCGTCAATCGGGTAGGCGCAAAGGTCGCGGTCAATCTGAAAAACCCACTCGCGGTAAGGGCTGTTGACGCAAAAACTGGTGGCGGTTTCGTAGACGCCGGTCAGCGGTGTGCCGTCTTCGCGGATCTGTCGCCATTCAGGATGAGCTTTGCCGAAAGGCATCGAGTACGAGTGCACGTTGAAATAAATGAATACGCGCAGCCCGTGCCTGTGCGCTTCGGGGAGGTACTGGCCGAGGAAATCCGGGTTTTGCTTGCCCGCCAGCTTGGTTTGGAAGAAGAACCCCTGATCGTCAAGGCCGGCGCCGGCAAAATGCATCACTTGCAGGTGCTCTGCGTTGTAACCCTGCGCGGCCTTCTGCTGGGCCAGCGCGGCGGCCGGCCGCCAGTTGATTTGGCCGAAGCTCGTGACGAGGTCCAAAATGCGCAACGGTTCCCGCTCCCACCATTTTCCGGCCGGAGCCGGAGCGGGTGCCGGAAACTGAAGCGACGGCGATGCAAGGGCCCGGCTCTGGGCGATTGATGGGGTCAGTAAAGATGCGGAGGCCAGGAAGTGGCGGCGAGTTACGAGGCGTTTCATGGTTCGGGGACCACCCAAACTATGGCGCGAGCGTAAATGCCGCGGAGATCGGGTGAAACGGGACCTTTATCCTTGACCTCATCGACGCCGTAGTACACGGTCACGATTTTCCCCGGCGCGATCTCGGCGGAGTTGGGATAGCCGCAGTCGGGCCGCTGTGCGTCGTCGGCAAGGATGATGATGTCCGGGCCCCAGGTTTGCCCCAGGTCACGGCTGAGCATGGCTCGGACCCCGAAGGGGCGATTGCGTTCACCGTACGCGAGGAGCAGGCGCCCATCCCTCAGCAGGATCACGTTCGCGGGGTGCTCCATGTCGTGGGTAACCTGGCGCGGTGTGCTCCACGAGCGCCCTTTATCGGACGAAAACGAAACCGCCAGATGCTGCCCTACCTCGGAACGTAGTACGGCCAAAATTCTCTCGTCCGGCAAAACCAACAGGGAAGTCTCATTGTAATTTTCCGCAATCACCGATGGGTCGCCCCATGTCTCACCACTGTCCTTGGAGCGACAGACCATGGAGAGAGTGACCGGGGGAGTGTCCAGCGGGATCTTCCTACGATAAACATTCAACAAGGCGGTGCCGTCAGCCAGTTGTACGATTTTTCCGAAAGGCGAGGGGCAGGATTCCACCGGGAGTGGCGACTTGAAGGGTCCCTTCCAGGTATAGCCCCGGTCGTTGGAACGCAGGGTATAGATGCCATCAATGTTGCAATCCATCAGCCTCTCGCCGTTGGGTCCATAACTCCGATCGATTTCATACGCGACCAGGACTGAACCATCTTTAAGCTGGCCCATGGCGGGGTTGCGGTGGTCCATAGGGCCTTCGGCAAGGGTTTTCAACGTCCAGGTCTTTCCGCCGTCCGTGGAGCGAACCCAGTCGAGGCGGCCCTTCACTCCCAGGTGGCGATCTCCGCCTCGCACTACGGCCACCAGGTCTTTGTTGTCGAGTTCAGTCAGCACGGGGAAGTAGCCGCCATGCTCGACAACCGTGAACCTCTCCGCGCTAATCTGCTTTCCAAAAAAGATGGCGTAATCTTCGGCGAGATTGGATACCGATATGAATAATAAACATGCCAGCCCAGCCTTCAGGCTGTTTCGAACCATCGACAATGCTGGCCCCCAGGGCAATTTGTTCACCAAGCTCCGTTGCGCCACGCATCTTCTCGCATTTTCGTTCTGAGCGCAAATACTCTGGCCGGTGTGGAGTGAGAAACTCGACTTAAAGTGACGAAAGAGTGTGACCCAGGAATCCACTGGCGCCTTTCTTTTTATCGGATCCCCAGGTATGGTACAGCCCGAGATATGCGTAGTTCTCAATTTGCCCGAAGGCCGTATGGCCGTAAGCAAACAAGATTTGCCAGCCAGGGTTCCGGATGTAGTAATAACCGCCGACATCAATCATCGTGGCAGACCTTGTCTGTGCGGTAGCAAGCCCTTCCGGCCCGTGCGAGAAAACTTCCGCCCCCAGCGTAAACTTCTTCCCGAGGTCCCTTTGCAGCAGCCATCCGCCATAAGTGTAGTTGCGATACTGAGTCTGGTTGACAATAGTGTATCCGGCGCCCCCGTAGGTGGTCCAGTGTCCCCAGCTTTTCTGCGCCCAGACCGGCAGTTTGTACCAGACCTTTCCGACGCCCAACCCTTTGGCATAGCTGCCGGTGGGGACTTCCAGCATCGTAAAAGTGCCAAACTCCGGGCGGTGCTTGGTTTCTTTTATAAATCGATACTTCGCCCCCAATTCTATGTCGGTCAGACCATAGGCGCTCGGACCCACTCCGGCGGGAAAATACCTCGGATTATTGGAAGGAATGACGGCCCCCATCGGCACGATGATATGCAAATGAAGATTGGGAGCAGCGCCCCAGTTGGCTTCAAACGCCGGACCCACCGGATCGTTCTCCACTGGGGTCCCATCCGTTCCACCAAACCAGTAGACCTCGTAGTGCCGGAAGTCAATGGGCTCCGGGTCGTCGGTTTGAAAGGGAGGCCCTGCCCACACATTCGTGGCCGCCAGCATTAACAGCAGAAAGAGCGTCATTATTGTGCAACGGTGAACAACGTTCATTCATGCTCCTTCATTGGAACTATACAGAGCGACGCAGATTGTAGCGGCGCTCTCCGAGCGCCGGACGGCGGTCGGAGACCGCCGCTACAGCCGTAGGTCTTCCATCGCCGCGCTATTTTCCCTGTAAGAAATCTGCGAACGGTGGAAAGGTCAGCAATATTCCCAATGCCAAAAGCAGAAATGCGGTGGCATTGACCTTGGCGATGGCAACAGTCTTGGTCCGCCAGCGCCTCGCCAGGATGACCCACATCACCAGCCAAGACAGAATAGCCATGGAACTCACACCGGAGAGCGGCCCGGTGGGCAGATAGAACGTCAACAATTTGGCGATGGGTTTGGAGGCATCTGCGGCCACGGCAAGGATTCCCAGAACCGAGCAGCCTGCCCCCGCCGATAAGATGGCTGCTCCCGCAGGTCCGTTGGCCAGTCCAATGGGATGATCTCCTCCCGGAGCTGCGGCCCGCTCTTCTCTTTGTGGCTGCGAATCGTTCACTGGCTTTTTCCCCTCAAATGGATTGTGGGGCCGCCGTTTATGGGCGCGTACTTGTTGAGCATTGCCCCAAAGAACCCCGCGACTCCAGCAGCTCCTAAAGCGACCAGCGCAAAGACCAGAACCGTGGTGCGGACTTGTGGATGGTCTCTCAGAGACAGCCTGTACTTCGTCAAGACATAGGCCACCATGGTCATGGCGATGGGAGCGATCCAGGCAATGTGTTCTTTCCACTCCATTCCCAGGTCGTGCCATCCCGCCGTCGTGGCGCTCGATTTCAAAAGGTACCGCGGATAAAGGGCCAAGTCTGTAACGCCTGCGGGCGGAACGGCGCGATACCACGGATAGATAAGATAAGCTCCCGTCAGGACTGCGGCCCAGCCCAGCCCCACCATGCTGATGTGATAAAGGCGTTCCCGGGAATAACCCTTCGTGGTTAGTTGTGAAGGCTGTTCTGCATAAGTGGAGCGGAAGAGTTCCACGACAAGTCCGCAAATCGCCATCAGGAAGAAGGCGCCAAAAAGCATCCCATGTATCAAAGTAATGAGAGCGCGCAGGGTAATTTCCATCTGGAATCTCCAAAAGCGAGGTTAGGCGGCCCATTTGGCCCGCAACCGTCAGTGGTGATGCTCGATGCCAAACATTTCTCCGAAGAGTTCTTGGACGCGATGGCGCGCCGCACGAAGCGCCTTCCGGCCCAACGGAGTTATCCTGTACACGCGCCGCCCGGACTTCCCGTTGCGCTCCAAGTGCGAGCGCAGATAGCCCTTGTTCTCCAGCCCGTGCAAGATGGGATAAAGGGTTCCCGCGCTCAGTTTGTACCCATGGCGCGCCAGTTCCTCGGCGATCCAAATTCCGTAAACCGGCTCTTCGGCGGCGTGATGGAGGATGTGCAGGCGGATCAGCCCCGAGTACAAACTTTTGTCATCCATATTGAATTTCGATGCCCTGTTTCGATATCGAAATCAAATATAGGACGACAAGCGATTATCTGTCAACTGGCGATGAAGACTCTCAGTGGCTGGTCCGGTCGAGCCATGACTTCCAGACGGCCGGGTCCGACAACATCTTGATGAAGATCCCGCCCACCACGGAACGCGCCTGGAATCCCACCTGCGTACCGTCGCCAGTCCAGTACCAGTCGGTGAGGGGAACTCGGGTGGGCGATTGGTTCACCCAATCGTAGATCGGCGAGATAAGTCTTTCCCAGTCTGGCCGCGATTCCGCCAGGGTGGCGGTCCAAAATTCCCAATCGACCTTCGTATAAGTCTTGCGGTTGTCGAGGGGCAGGCCGTAGCGGTTGAGGTGATTTTCGTAAAAAGCGATTTCCGTGCGAGCGACGTCCGCCGGGAAAAGATTCAACCCCAGAATTTTGTCCCACACCAGATTGTACTTCTGGCTCCACGTACCAGGCTTGTCAAAGGCCAGCCGGTAATGGTCGCCGTCGCTCGCCATCTCCACCCAGCGCTTGGCGAATTCTTGCGCTTTGTTTCGGTACTGACCGGCGGATTCTTTTTTCCCCTGCATTTCCAGGATTTGCGCGTAGGCGCCCAAGCCGAGAATGGCTTTGATGGAGAGATTGGTGTTGTGCGCCAGGTGCCCCGCAAAGTCATCGGTGCAGAGTTGGTTTTCGGGATCAAGCCCTTTCTCCACGAGGTAATCGGCCCATTGTTGGAGAATCGGCGCGTACTTTTCGGCGAACGCCGCGTTGCCTTCAGACTTGGTGATGGCGGCGAAGAGGATGAGCATATTGCCGGATTCCTCCACGGGCATCCCTTCGCTTTTGGCAGGGTCGCGTCCATTGGCGAGCGGATACGTGCCCAGGTCGTGCGGCGCGTAAGGAAGAGGCCACTTGCCTGCCTTGACGTAATCCATCACCGGCGCAAGTGATGCTTCCTCAAGGTGCGGATTCAAGAGCAGCAGAACCGGCGCCGCCGGGTAGATGACGTCCACGGTGGAGATGCAACCGCAACTGAAGTTCTCTTTGGGAAAATAGTAAGGTGTCTGGCCGTCAGGCGCTGCCACCAGTTTGTGCGCGGCAAGGCTTTGGCGGTAAGCAAGCGCCGCAAGACGCGCATACTTCTCGCCGCCCACACGCGTGAGGTCGGCCATGAGCTCGTGATCGAACCGCTCGCTCTCCATCCGCAGTGAGTCGAAATCGCGCTCGGCCGCGGTGAGGAGATCGGCAGCCTGAGCGCCGTTGCGCCGCCAATACGGGCGCAGGCGCTGGTGAAAATATTCGATGGAATAGAGGTCATCGTAAGCCAGGAGGAGATGACGGGCCACGGGCTGCGCGCCAACCTCGTGCATGTCGAACACAAAGGCCATCAGCGGCGCGCGATTGTTGGCCGGTTGGGGGGTGGCGGGATCGTCGGTGGCAGGCAGACCGCCACCGTCGATGAACGCCCGGCGCGCGGCGGAAGAACTTGCGATGGCGCTTTTGGCCCCCGCACCCATCGGCGCGGCAACATAAAGGTATCCCCAATCGATGCGAATATTATCGCCGGACTTGGCGAGAACCGGTTGCGCCTCAGTTCCCAAGCGCAGCACGCTGAGGTCGCCCACTTTTTCGCGGGACCAAACTACGATTTCGTCTTCTGTGTTCACCACCAGTTGCGGGTAATTGGCGTAATAGACGGAGACGGCATGCGTGCGGCCGTCCACAGCGCGAGCTTCCCAGATGAGATAAGTGGCCGGACGGGAAAGGACATCCAAGTTCTTGGGTAGGAGCGGGGTGAGGAAGGTCAGCGTGACGTGGACTCCCGCTCCTTCGAACTCATAAACCGTGCGAGTGGGAAAGACGGCCAGCCCGACTTGGGGCAATGCCTCCTCGGATGCACCCCTTCCCATGATCCGGTAAGCGACGCCATCGATCCTGACCATGCTTTCGAGGGACTGCGGCACGCCCGTCCAGTGGCGGGTGACGTCGTCGGTGAGGCGGTCGGCGAAAGACCAGATGCTGAAGTAAGGGTCTGTGGTCACGAGCGGCACAGCACGCGGCTGGAATGGCTCCGCGGCCCGGGCGGGTGCGGTCGCCAGCAAAGCCAGCGCCACGAGAAGTAGGAGCGCGAATTCCCATTGTGGGTTCTGTTCCCGCCGCGCGCGCCGAACGTATTTCCCCAAATCGCACGTCAAGAAATATTTCGAATGATATTTTTGCATATTCGTAATCCTGTGAAGCTGCCCGCGAATGATGAAACCTAACTGCCGGAAAGATTGGCGGGCGCCACGGTGCATGAAAAAGCGCAGAGCGCGTTGCTGCAGAGGCCGGGCCAAGACGGCAACCCTACCCAAGCGGTCATGCCGGTCCCGGCGCCACTGGAAGCAATTTCCGCCGCTCGTAGCGGATGAAGATTCCCTGCATCATCAGGAGCAGAACCGCGGAACCCACCAGAATCCATATGCCGGCTCGCACCGATTGGTGTTGGGCGACGCAGCCGATGGCGGGAGGAACCACCGCCCCGCTCAGCAGGGCGAGTGTCATGAGCATGCCGAAAACGGTTCCGAAAATGCGCGAAAAATAGGTGCTCGCGGTTCCCGCGGTGGTGGGAAATACCGGCGCGTAACAGAGCCCGCAGAGAATGATGCCGGCGGTAGCGATCCACGCATTGGGCGCCAGCACCATGAGCAGGAGGCCAGCGATAGCCCCTACGGAACATCCCAGCAAAAGTTGCGGCCCGCGAACTTTCTTCACCACTTGGCTGGCGGTCAGGCGGCCCAACATCATCATGATCCAGAAAGACGTATAAATGATTTTAGAACTCTCGGAGGTAGCGGCCAGATCCTTCTCCAGGAAGGTACGAATAAAGCCAGAGGTGGAAACCTCCAAAGCGGAATAGAAAAACAGCACGCCGGCGAGAATGATGACGGCGGGATTGGTCGCCAGCGAAATCGCCTGATCCCAGTCGAAACCTCCTGCCATGCTCGCCCGGGGGAACCTTTGCGCCAGCGCCACCAGGGCCACCAGACCGACCAGGGATGCGATGGACCACAGCGTGGCTACAAGCCCCAACCGGAGCGCCATGATCGCCACCAACCCGGGGAAGAAGACCGCTCCCACGCCGAAGAAGATGCCTCCCAAATTGAGTGCGGAGGAGGGATTCTTTGGATAAAGGTCGGGGATGAGGGTGTTGGCAGCGGCCATGGCGGAACAACCGCCCAGGCCGAGCATCACCAGCAGCGCCCCCAGCACCGCGTAGCTGGGCGCGTAAGCCATTCCCACCAGCGCCGCCGCGCTGCACAGAAAGCCGGCGGCCAAGACAAGCTTTTTGCCGAAGCGGTCAATCAACGGACCGGCCAGGAAGACCATGGGCACCTGCGGGAAGTAGAGAAAGCTGAAGAGCGCTCCGCGGCGTGCCATGTCAAAATGCAGGTGCGCGCTCAATTCCGGCAGGGTCGCCCCCAGAAATGAGGTCATCACGCCGAAAGTAAACAGGCCCGCGCACGCCGTCCCCATCAGGTAAGGGGTGGAAGTCTGGTTCTGTGAGGGCATGGAGGTTTGGCCTTTCCGTTAAATTCGGAGATCCATTCTTACACAATCGAGGGCATCCCGCCACGAACGGTGTGTGGCGCGTGGTCTGCGGCCGTCAAAGTTGGAGTAGCGCCCACAACCCAATGACCAGCCCGGCGCTCAGAAGTGATCCAATCAACAGGCCCTTCAAATCATCGCGGTAAGCTTTGAAGAAGCCGACGCCACACGCGCCGCGCAACGGGTGGAGAAGGTTGACGAGGAGTAATTGGCGGCCGTGCTCCGCTGCCCATCGGCTGGTTTCGGGCGCCAAGCCATCTTTCCAGTCCTTGCCTTCTTCGTGATCCTCGGGCAGGTTAACCTGGTCGGCTGCCCCCGCCGGGATGCGATCCGAAGGAGTTTGAAGCCTGGTGAAGAAAGGAGCGACGCGGGCCTCATCCTCCGCGGGAGTCAGGAGGCTCACCACCACCAGGGCCACGGTTCCGGCCACTAGTGCCGAGAAGAAAATGCCGGGGTCCCAGTAATCCAATCGTTGGTGTTTCCAATGGTACAAAGAAAAGTTTGTGCAGATGGAGACCACGATACTGCTGGCGGCGCCCCAACGGTTCGCTCGCTTCCAAATGATTTCGGCCAAAATACTGATGCCCACATAAGCCGCCAGCGTTTCCGTCAGGAGAAAGGAGTAGAGCACTCTTTGGATGAGGAACAGTGCGTAAACGACAGCAATGATCACCGCCACGAGTCCGCTGATGCGCCCCACCCAGAGGTAGTGCTGGTCAGACTGCTGGGGAGCCAACCGTGGCCGGTAAAATCCTTGCGTGAAAAGCGCGCCGCTATCGACCATGAGAGCGGAACACGCGGCCAGACACGCTCCCATCACGCTGGCGATCAGCAGGCCGCGAAACCCCGGCGTAAGCAGGTGCTGGCAGGCGAAACCGAAGGCATCCTCGGGGTCTTTGAGCGTGTGCGCTCCAAACAGACCCCGCGCGATCATGGCTGCCACCATCAGGCCCACCAGCGCCCAGCCGATCGTGCACAGGCGCTTGGCCCACGTCCCGTGAAAAAATCCTATGCGACAAGTGTATTCATCCTTGCCCGTGCCCACCGCCGCCAAAACATGGGGCTGAGCCATGATGCCGATGATCCCGTTAAGGGTAAGCATGACGATGAACCACGGGCCAACTTCCCGGGGCGTTGCCAGGGAGAAGTAGTGCGACGGCAGGGTTTGCTTCATCCCCCCCATACCACCCATCAATCCCCAGCCCAGCGGAATCAGCATAAAGGACAGCAGAATGAGCAGGAAGCCTTGCACAAAATTGCTCCATGCCGAGGCCACAAGGCCCCCGACAATGCTGTAAAGGACAAAGATGAATGCCAGCCCTAACACAATGGAGTTGGTGCCCAGATTCGCTCCCAGCATCTGGTGCAAAACCTTCGCTGCTCCTTTGAGGATGCTGGCCATGTTGATAATGAAGAACGCGAAGGCAAACAGTGCGTAGAGGCCCGACATGCCCGCGCCATAGCGGTCCTCAATCATCTCCGCCGTGGTGGTGCGCCGGATGCGACGGAATACCGGAGCCATAATCCAGTAAAAGGGCGTGGCAAAAAGGTTCTTCCACTGATACCAGATCGCCGACATGCCGAAGCTGTAGACCGCCCCCGACAGACTTACCGGCATTTCGGCATGGGTTCCCACGCCGAAAGTCTGAGCGATCATAATCATCTTGCCGAAGTGACGTTTGCCCAGGAAATAGTTCTTGGTGTCCTTAACCCGGCGGCTGGCGACGATTCCCATGCCGATCAGGGACACCAGGTAGGTTACGACGATGAGCCAATCCAGAGGTGCGAGGGTCATGTGAATGAGGGTTCGACGACGCCCAGCCGTGTGGGATCTAGCCGGGCCGCCTTCTTGTCCCGGTGATACAGCGCCGCTGATTCTAGCAGTTTTCGGGACCACATGTCGGTTATCCTGAAGCGCCTGCCCAGGTCCCAGAGAGAGCTATGCATGGGATCACGCTGATGAAATGAGAAGGCAAGCCGGGGAAAACCCCGATCCAAGGAGGCAAGGATATGGATCAGAAACCAAGGTCGCATGAGGTTAGCCGCAGGGAATTTCTAGGCGTGTCTGGAGGGCTCCTCACCACGCTCCCGGCTTTGGCGTTGGATACGCAAGGAGCGCCGGTCGGCGTCCACAATCCCCAATCCGCTGCCGGGCTTGGTCAGCCTTGGCGCCAGAATCGGCCCGCGTGGTGGCGTGATCACGGGGTAGTGATGGCCGGCGTGGATTGGGAATCCCTCCTGACTCGCCTCCGCGCGGGCAGCTACGACTTCTCGCAAGCGTACATGAGCTACGACGAAAAGATGGCCATTTGGAATCAGGAGCACTCGGAAGAACTCGCCCGGCGGCTGAAGGAGATGGGCTTCAACTTCGTGATGATTCCCCTTTATAAGGGCGGCGGGCTCAAAGCGGAGCGCACTTCCATGGCGGATGCCAAAACCTTCACCCAAATTTGCCACCGGCTGGGGATGCGCGTCGGCTGCTACACCTCGAGCGGCACGATCCTTTATGAAACCATGCTGCCGGAACATCCTGAGGCGAAGGATTGGCTCACGCTGGACCGGAGCGGCAAGCCCGTCACCTGGGGGCTGCTCTACTACCGCTATTGGGCGAACCGTAGTCATCCCGGCTTTCGCGCTCTGTTGCGCGAGGTGGTTCACTTCGCGGTGGTGGAGGCCAAGGTGGATCTGGTCCACCTTGATAATTATGTGATGGGGCCCAGCTACGAACCTTATTCCGTAAACCAGTTCCGCGAATACTTGAAGAAGAAGTACTCGCCAGAGGAGCGTATGCGGCGGTTTGGGTCTCCGGAAATGGATCACATGCAGCCGCCCCCGGCAGCTCCCAAACCAGACCGATACAATGGTGACCCCCTCTCTCAGGACTTCATCGATTTCCGCTGCGAAACGATGGCCGGCACCTTTCGCGAACTCGCTGACTATGCGCGCTCGCTGAATCCCGAAATCGTCATGGAATTCAACGCCGGCGGATACGACGGCGAATTGATCTCGTCCCTGGGAATCGGGACCTTGGACCACACGCGCATGCTCCCTTGGGGCGGGGCCTTTTGGGATGAAGGCAAGCCCAGCGGCTGGCAGGACGGCGTGCTGCATTCCCACTTCCGGACGTATCTCCTCGGCCGCTATTACCACAACATGGTGTTCAATTACACGGCAGAGTCGGTGGCCATGGCCGAGTGCATGGCGTTCAACCTCCAGTGCCTGGGCTGTCCTTCCTGGGTTACGGGCGACCAAATTGATCCTGCCACAGTGATGTCCAATCCCGCGGCGAAAGATTTCCATCCTGCGGTGCTGGCCTCAATCCGCTTCTTCCATCGCGAGCAGCAATACTTCCGCGATACGGAAGGCGTTGCCGATGTCGGCGTGCTCAACACCTACGCCAATACCGCCTACGGCCCGCAGATTACCCGCGAGCGTTGGGCCGCTTTCACCCAGGCGCTTTATCAGGGTAAGGTCCCCTTTGCCATCGTGCCAGACCGTCATCCCGGTGACCTGAGCCGCTTCCGCGTTCTGGCTCTGCCGGATTTGGCGGTGGTTTCCGATGAGCTCCTGGATGCGGTACGAAGTTACGTATACGCGGGCGGGTCCGTGGTCATAACCGGCCAGACGGCGCGCTGCACGGAGCACAACATTCACCGTAAGCAGGCGGGCTTGGCCGATCTCTTCGCCGAGCCGCTGGCGGACACTGTCCTGCACGCGACGCCAGGCAGGGGGCGCGCCGTGTACATTCCGCAGATCGCCATTCCCGACAAATTTCGTATGGGGATGCAACCGGATAACCGCGCCGAGTTGTTGGAAGCGGTGCGCTGGGCCGCCGGCGGGCCTCTCCAGGTGGAAGTCAAGGCGCCGGAAACTGTGACCATGTGCCTATATGCCCAGCCCTCCGGCCGTCGCATTCTGCACCTAGTGAACTACGACGAGGCCAATCCGGTCCGCAATATCGAAGTTACCCTGCAACTGCCGGAGGAGAAGTCTGCGGCCGCGGTCAGCATGCTCTCGCCAGACTCGGAAGGTCCCGTGGTGCCGCTCGCGGCCGAGCGCATTGGGCGCGCGCTACATTTTACCGTGCCGCAGTTGAATCTTTACAGCTTGCTCGTGATCGGTTAGCCACCCTACACGAAAACCACCACCCTGCACGCAAACCACCACCACGCGGGCAGGGGCGTATCCTGTCATTAACCCGAACCGCATGAAATCACGGCCTTTCCGGCCATGTGGTTTGGCAAGGCACTTGCCTTTACCCAGGGTGCGGTTGGCAAGACGCATTAAGGATCCGAGGAGGTGCCAAAATGCGAAACCTGAGAATTTTGACGTTTCTGGGCCTTTGCTTGATGGTCGCACCGTATGCACATGCCCAACGATTTGGAGTCGCGATAGGCGTGGGTCCGGGCTACGTAGGGCCACCTCCGGTGTGCCCGTATGGCTACTTCAATTATTACCCGTACGCATGCGCACCCTACGGTTACTATGGACCAGCCTGGTTCTCTGGTGGAGTCTTTATTGGCGCCGGACCGTGGTTCCATGGCTATCGGGGCTACTACAGCGGGGGTGGCTACTTTGGACGTGGGCCGGCCTTTTCCGGGCCCGGAGGATATCGCGGCGGATTCGGTCACGGTTACTCCGGGGGCCGCTTTAACGGTGGGGGCAGCTTCCATGGCGGAGGCGGCAACTTCCACGGTGGAGGCGGAGGCGGTTCCCATGGTGGTGGGCGCAGGTAAACTCCATCATCAACTCGCAGCTCTCGCGGCCGACGACATTTGCCGTCGGCCGTTGCCCTTTGGAAGCCACGGAGCGGCGCTTGGCGCGCGGGCGCGTTAACCAACCATCCTGCAACGCAATCCCAAATCGCTACTCTCGATGGCCACTTGCGGCGCTCCTCGACCGGCATTATGCTTCAGCGCATGGCAAGGCCAATTCCTGCGGAAGTCATCTTCAATCCCAACTGGTGGTACCGGAGCTACGGGATCTCTTTTGATGAATCGTTCTATTTCGGCCGCGCGCTCCGCATCCAGAATGACTTAACGATGCGCCGGGCGCTGTACGAAAGATTCCGGCTGGGTGAACCCAATCCGGGACCGCGCCCGATTGTGGGATCGGAGCACGTGGCGGGCGGTTTCGTCATGCCGGCGCTGTTCGGATGCAAAATCCGCTTTGAACCGAACGCCGCGCCCAACCCTATCCCGCGCGACCTAGGCGCGGAAGAAGCCCTGGCGCTCACACTTCCTGACCTCTCCACCACTTGGCCGATGAGTCAACTCACCGAGGATATGGACAGTTTACGGAATGAATTCGGGTGTGTGTGCGGGGACTTTGACCTGGATGGGGTTCTGAACACGGCGCTGCAAATTCGCGGCCAGCAGTTTTTCATGGATTTCTACGAAGCGCCGCAGCTTGCCCACCACCTGCTCTCCGTGGTTACCGAGGCGCAGATTGCCGTGGTCACTTACATGCGCTCGCGCACAGGGACCCTCTCTCTTTCCACTAATCGCTCCACTGTGAATGTTGATCCCGCTATCTTCCTCCACTCGAACTGCTCCGTGCAAATGGTCTCGCCCCAAATCTATGAGGCATTCCTATTTCCTTACGAAAGGCGGCTGGCGGAAAAACTGGCGCCCTACGGCATCCATCATTGCGGGGACAACCTTCAGTTGTATGCGCCATGTTACGCCCGGCTGCCTGTGGTTTTCTTCGACGTCGGCTGGGGGTCGGACGTGGCGTGCTGCCGGAAGGAACTCCCCGGCGCGTTCTTGAACTTGCGCCTCAACCCTGTGCGCATGTTGCAATGCACTGCCGCCGAGATCCGCCGGGATGCGGAAAATTTGCTGGCCGCCGCCGGCGACACGCGGAACGTGGGCCTCTGCTGCATCAACATGGATTACGGTACCCCGGATGAAAATGTGCGCGCCCTGCTGGAAGTCGCTGCCTCGGCGGGATAAGGCCTTGCGATATATTTGATTGCATCGCACATTTGCACATGATGAGTTGGGCGTTTTACAAACTGTAAGAAATGCTTGGTGCGGAGGGCGGGAATCGAACCCGCACAGTCCTTGCGGACCGAGGGATTTTAAGTCCCTTGCGTCTACCAGTTCCGCCACCCCCGCACGCCGCGTGCAAAGCTCATGCTACCACGAGTTCGGCACCTTGGCGGAAGCCCCGCAAATCCTCTGGGCCGGAGCCCACGCCTCATGGAGGCGGAAGTGCGGCGTTGGTTTGTTCCATCTTACTGAACCGGCTTCACGCGTTTGTAAGTAATGACCACCGCTCCAGGTTTAGCCTTGATGACCACGGGGAGGCCATCATCCATCAGTTCGCGGCCGGTTAGTTCCGTTGAACCCGTTTCGTCCAAGTTTGTCACCGCGTAACGCGCGCCAGGCTGCAAGCCTCGCAATTGAAACCGACCCACCTCAAACGGGCTGCCGGGGCGGCGGAAGACCTGCACCATCCCGTCGCCGGACTCGGGCCGATCGAATTGGAAGGCGGCCCAGGTGTCTTCGTTTGTGTGGTATGCAGTCAGCGGGTAATAGTCACCGTAATAATATTCGGCAATCTGCCTCCACTGGGCACACATGCGCCGAAGCGAGTCGTAATCCAGGTCATTGCGGCGATTGTCAATCTGTACCACCACGGCCGGGCACATATCACTGCGGAATGAGTATGGGTCCACCCGATTAATCCCTGTCCCGTAATAGGGAATCCACATCGCAATTCCGTGGGTGATGTTTTGCATGGCGGTGGGGTCGTAGATGTAATCGCTGCGCCACAGCGGGACGGCCCGCCGCAGGGATTCGAGATCGTCGCGGCCACCGCCGCCGGAGCAGGTGTCAATGCGCAAGTTTGGAAAGCGCCGCCGCAATTCATCCCAATAGGCCAGGTACCCCGTGACGTGCCGGATTTCCGTGATCCCTTGCCGATCCTCCGCGTCATTCGCCCGCCAGATCGGGAGCGGGTCGAAATTCAAATCCTGGCGGTAGAAATCGATGCCTTGCTCCTTGATGAGCTCGCTGACGTGGTCCACCAGCCAATGCCAGCCGTCGGGGTTCCCGAGGTAGAGCAACTTCTCTTGCCCGTCCTTCCCCAGCAGCAATTCCGGGTGCTTTTCGTAGAGCCACGTACCAGGGAAAACCCGCTCCACGTCAAACCAGACGATGGATTTGATTCCGTTGCTGTGAGCGTAATCGGTGATCGCTCGCAATCCGCGGGGAAATCGCTGGAGGTCAGGCTCCCAGGTGCCCGTATTCTTCCAGCCCGTCCGGATGGGGTACCAGCCGGCGTCCATCCACCAGTAGTCGATCGAAATGCGCTCCTCCAAGTACCGGCTCAGGAGTTCGCGCATATTCGTTTCATTCCCGTCCATCATGATGTTGGTCACAATGCCGGGTTCCGCGGCAAGCTGCGGGGGCGGGAGCTTGCCCCCGATGCGCGGCAGATTGTGGGCAATCATCCACCGCCGCCAAACGTTCTGCGCGCTCATCCAATCGCCGTCATAGAATTGCAATGCCACCAGCGGCCCCCTGACTTCTTCACCCGGCAGCAATTTGAAGTGGGTGATCTCCTGCCCTGCCTGAACCCGCAGTCCCGTACCCTCGTCCCGGGTGAATTGCGCGGCCCAATCGCCGGGCCAGCCCAAGGCAATAATCACTCCTTGCCCCGGCCATTCCACGTTGAAATAGGAGAGTTGCTGGGACGTCGCGCGGCCACTTGCGGCAAGGATGTGCTCATCCGCTCGCGGCTCCAGCCGAATTTCCAGGGGCTGAAAATCAGTTGGCGTGGTCTGGCTTCCTTTGACGTGGTGGAGAATGAACTCACCTTCCGGGTGACGCTCGAATTGTGTGTCCAGAGCCTGGATTTTCTCCAGAATGGGCGTGTTCTGCGTTCCTTCGTTCTTGAAGTACACCGTCCACTCCACCGTGGGGAAATCCGCGTACGCAATCGCTTCGCAACGCACCACCAAGCCAGTTTTGGGGTCGCGATATGTCAGGACGTATTCGGTGCGGTTGGAGTCAAGACGGCGTTCGCGGCGGCTGAATTCCCACGTTTTTAGCAATTCGCTGGACGGCCGATCACCATACCGGAACGCGAAGGGTGGTCCAACGGTGTAAGTGGCCGGCGGTGGGCCCGTGGGCAGATCGGCCAAAGCGAGCGAGCTTCCGTCCTCCAGCGTCACTCGCGCTTCTGCCCAGTCCGCCTGGTCCCATTGGTCTCTGTCCCAAGGATTCCTTGTCCCAACAGACTTCAATTCCAATGCGAATTCCTTCGCACCGCCCAAGTTAACGCTGATGGGAACACCGGCCATGCCCTCGTGCATGACCTCGGAATGGTACAGTTCGCTCCCGCGGGCTTCGACCGAAAGGACAAAGCTTCCCCGCCGGCCAAACCCCATGTCATCGCGGCTGCTGTCAGCGCCGACTACCGCATCAAAGCTTCGCGCCGCCCGGGGAAGGTGAACTACAACCTTGCCACAACAAAAATGAACCCCACCTCGGTATTGGCGCGATCCGATAAGTAGCGGTTTTCCGTCGAGGGCATTCCGATCGATACCTCCTCTCTTGATGTACCCAAGCATGTAGCCCTCGTCCGAGACGGAGGGCGACTGTCCGAGAAACTTGGCGCCGACCCAGCGGTGGGCTTCTTCGGTTCCGCTGGGTGTTGCGGAAAGAAGCTGATGGGGCGCCGCGCAAAGACAGCAGAGCCCCATCAGCAATGTCGCAAGATACGTCCTCATTTGAACCCCCATGGGAGTAGCTCTTCTCGGCGCGGAAGTCATCGACCGGCCCAGTATATCGAATTTTGGCTGACTACATACGCCTCGAGATGCGGGTAGACATTTCCGCACCGCCGGGCCACAATGAAATTTCAAGTCATGGAAAAGATGCACGACAGGGTTAATATGCTGAAATCATCCGCGAGCCGCCGAGTTCTGGCCGGGGCTCTGCTGGTGGCCGCGGCCAGCGGGGCGTTGGCCGTTCGCCTTCTCGCTGCCAGGCACGCCAAGACCAAGGTCCTGGGCTTGAACAAGGTCATCGCGTTCACCTACAGTCCGACCAAGGACTTTGATCTCAAGCAACTGCACTCCGTGACGCTGATTGGTCCGGTGGGCGCCGGCGACTGGAAGGATTGGCGGTCGCGTGGCGTGGTGACGGGAGTCGGCCATACGTGGTTCGACCTGTTGCGCTCGCCCATTGACAAAGCCGTGGATAGCCTGACGGGACAAGATTACGGAGGAAACCCGCAGCCGGTGGTGATGATCGATGAATTCGGGTTCGATTACGGCGGCCTGATGGATGAGAAATCCGCGCAGATTCTCCGCCAAGTGAAACGCAAGAAACCGGACTTGGCCTTGGCGGTTTGGGAGATGCGCGGACCCATCCCACGAGTCTTGGCGGAGACTTATCGGGACGTCGCTGATCTCGTCATGTTGGAGAGCTACGTCGGCAACCCGAAACAGTATTGGTTTATCGCCAGCCAGGTTTGGTCGGCGCGGAAGTATGGCCTCCTGCCGAAAACGATTATCGTACTCGGGGTGGGGAAGGGCGGCAATCCCGGCGAGAACTGGGCGGAAACGAAGGAGGAGCTCGAACAGCAGATTCGTTTCGTTCGCCTGATCGCTCCCGAATCGCCGGGCGTAGGGTTTTTCGGCGGCACCCCCGAGCTGCTCACCAGCGCCGGCGCCTTGTGCGCCCATTTCTTCAATTTTCCGGCCAACGGTTCGGGCCTGCCGGAAGATGTCCGCGCTCTCGCCACGACCTTTTCCCGCCGCTATGAGAAACCGACTTTGGTGGTGTCCCCCAACCTTGTGGAGCCCAACTACAACGAGAATGGGAACGGAATCGCCGAGCCGAAGGCGATGCGGGCCTACCTGATTAATCTCGGTGACCAAGACGCCCAAAATGTTAAGGTGCGATTACGCAATCCGCCCAAATTGGGCGGCAACGTGTTTGCCGAAGGCGTGGTGCCGCTCATCCCGAAGCGGAGTGAAGCGATCGGCGTCCTGCGCGTTACGGATGTGTGGCGCGTGTGGGTGGGGCAATGGATCCTGGAAGTTGATGCCCCCGGATGCGACGTCCTCTCCTTCCATTCCTGATCGGATAACTAAACAATTTGAACCTGGGCGCGAGTTGGCGTATTTTCTTGACGCAGCGCGGGACAGGATTTTGGCGGAAGCACTCGGCTTTAGCGGCGGTTTCCGACCGCCGGTCGGCGCTCGGAGAGCGCTGCCACAATTATAACCAGAAGGAGACGAAACCAGATGAGACCAACAAAGATGACCAGGCGTGACCATTTGCGGTTCTTGGGGACGAGCGCAACAGCCCTCGCGGGTTCGGGGGCGGGCGCCCTGACCTGGGGGAGCAATGCGGCATTAGGAACGGAGCAGGCCGAGAGCCCGGAGAGTGCGGAAGTGCTGGCTGATCGCGAGCGGCGGATGAAGTGGTGGCACGAAGCGAGGTTCGGGATGTTTATCCATTGGGGCCTTTATGCGGTCATCGGCCAGCACGAGTGGGCCATGGAGGTGGAGGGCATTCCCGTGGCGCAATACCAGCAATTGGCGAAGCATTTCACCCCCCAGCCTCACGCCGCACGCGAGTGGGCGAAGCTGGCCAAACGCGCCGGCCAGAAGTATATGGTGATGACGAGCAAGCATCACGAGGGCTTCTGCAATTTCGACTCGAAGCTCACCAACTATTGCGCCCCCAAACAGGCGTGCAGCCGCGATCTGGTGGCGGAATTCGTTGAGGCGGCGCGCGGCGAAGGTTTGCGCGTCGGCTTTTATTATTCCTTGATGGATTGGCACCACCCCGACGGCGCACGTTGCCTGACGGATGAGGCGGCCCGCGTGCGGTTCGTGGAATACACACACGGCCTGGTCCGGGAACTCATGACCCAATACGGAAAGATTGACATCCTCTGGTACGACGTCGATTGGCCGCTCAGTGCGGAACAGTGGGAATCCGAGAAGATGAACAAGATGGTATTTCAGTTGCAACCGGACATCATTGTCAATAACCGGAACGGCTTGCCGGGGGACTTCACCACGCCGGAACAGCGTATCGAGGCCGCCAAAGCCGGCCGGGCCTGGGAAACCTGCATGACCATGAATGACAGTTGGGGATATCAGAAGGCCGACAACAATTGGAAATCTCCAGAGACCATCGTGCGCAATCTCATTACCTGCGCGCGCGACACAGGGAATTATCTCTTGAACATCGGCCCCAAGGCCGACGGCTCGATTCCCGAGGAATCGGTTCGCATCCTGACCGAAGTTGGCAAGTGGATGGACAAGAACGGTCCGACGATTTACGAATCAGAAACCTGCAAGGCCAGAGGACACGTCTACGCGAGTTATACCCGGAAAGGCAATACACTTTACATGCACATTCACAACTGGCCGGGACGAACCCTGGCGTCAAACTGGCTGGAATTCTTCAATCCCCCCTGCGTGGTCGCCATCGGCGGGCTGCGCGCCAAAGTTATATCGGCGCGGCTGTTCGCCTCCGGCAAACCCGTGACCTTCGAGCAGGGTGACCAATACGTCAGGTTCACCGGCCTGCCCATCGAGGCGCCGGACAGCCCTGTCACCACCCTGGCCATCGAGTGCGACTCGGAACCCGCCATTGAGGGCTCGGACGTGCGCAAATTCCGCAAGCGGGAGGGAGTGGGAATTTGAATGACAGGAGGTCCCCGTGCAAGATTCCAAGAACCCGGCGACCGCGGTTTCGCGCCGGACCTTTCTGGCAGCGGCTACCGCTCTCCCGGCGGCTTCGCTGATCGAGCCTTTGCGGGCGGGCGCCACGCCGGAGGGTCCGGCGTGGTACTCCACGATGCGACGCTGCGGACAGATCAATTACAACGAAATCGATCCGCTCAAGATCGATCCCGAGGCCTGGATGGATTACTGGGGTTCGCTGAAGGTGAACGCCGTGCTTGTGAACGGCGGCGGAATCATGGCCTTTTATCCCACCCGCGTGCCTTACCACCATCGCAGTCAGTTCCTCGCGTCGCGCGACTTGCTGGGCGAAATGGTGACGGCGGCCAAGAAGCGCAGCTTTCGAGTGGTGGCGCGCATGGATTGCAACCTCGCCTATCAGGAGGCGCTGGAGGCGCACCCGGAATGGTTTGAGCGCAACCGCGACGGCTCCGCCCGGCCCCACACCGAGTCCACCTGGCTTTACAAGACGTGTACGTTCAGCACCTATTTCACGGAGCAGATGCCGGCCATCTATCGTGAGATCAACGCGCACTATCCCGTGGACGGCTTCTTCACCAACGGATGGCCTTCCACCGCGGCCCCAGGGGTATGCTACTGCGACGCCTGCCAAAAGGTTTTCCACGAGAAAGTCGGCGGTGTGCCTCCTGAGACTCCTGACCCTTCCAACCTTCTCTACCGTCGCTATTACGTTGTCTTCATGGATCGCGTGCTCGAAATCTGGAAGTTGTGGCAAAGCGTGGCGCAAGAAAAGAAACCCGATTCGGTTTACGTCGGTAACCTGGGCGGTGGGATCGACACCGTAAAGAGCGTCAAGAAGCTGGCGGAGGAGGCGGCTTGGTTCAACGCCGACCACCAGGGCCGCACAGGGACGACGCCAATCTGGAACTGCGCGCAGCAGGGGCGCGTGGCCCAGTCGGTGATGAACGGTCGAACCATCACCAATGTGACGGGCGCCTATGCGGTCGGGCGGCCCGCTTGGCGCCACACCTCGCAGAGTCCAGCCGAGGCGCGCATGTGGCTTGCCCAGACGGTGGCGAGTGGCATGGTACCCTGGTTCCACTGGCTGGGAGGATCTCCCGAAGATAATCGCTGGCGTAATGTGGGTCGCGAGTTCTTTACGTGGCATGCCGCCAACGAACCTGACTTCCGTAATCGCCGGTCGGTCGCTGACCTTGCCGTCCTGTATCCCCAGAGCACGGTGGCCTTTTACCGGCGAGGCGGCGGCCGCGACCCGGCGGTGACCGGCGCGGATTATCTCCAGGGTCTTTACTACGCCCTGTTGGAAGGGCGCTTTTTATTTGATTTCGTCCACCAGGAGAATCTCTCTGCTGAGAACCTTGCGCGTTACCGGGCTTTGCTGGTTCCCAATGCGGCCTACTTGCGGGATGGGGAATGTGACGCTATTCGGCAGTATGTGCAATCGGGCGGATCGCTCCTCGCGACCTTTGAAACCTCGCGCTACAACGAGTGGGGTGACCCGCGCCAGGAGCTGGGGCTTGCCGACGTTCTGGGCGTGAGTTTAGCCGGCGAGGTTACGGGTCCGCATGCGAATGGCTACATGCGCATCGAGCAGCGCCACGAGGTCACCGCGGACTTTGAGGGAACCAACCTTCTGCCTGCGGCGGAGTATCGGTTGCCGGTTCGGCAACGTGAAAGCTCCCCTGCCGTCCTGACGGTCGTCCCCAACTACCCCGTCTTCCCCCCGGAGATGGTTTATCCGCGGACGCCCCACACCAAAGAACCTGCTGCCTCTTTTCGCGAAGAGGGCCCATCCCGCATGGCTTACTTTGCGGGGGACGTGGATCGCACGTTCTGGGTCTCGGGCAACCCGGACCTCGGTCGAGTGCTCCATAACGCCATTGGGTGGCTGCGTCGAGGCAGCACTCCTCCCGCCAGCGTGACGGGTGAGGGAATGGTCGAGATAATTGCCTGGGAAACTGAGCCTGGCTATGCGCTGCACGTTCTGAACTATACAAACCCCAACACCATGCGCGGACCCATTCGGCGCTTCTATCCAATTGGCGCGCAGCGGGTGGAGTTTCAAACCGAACGGCAGATTTCGAGCGTCCGTGCCCTCAAAGCGGGCGCGACCCTTTCCTTTCACCAGCAAGGAGAAAAGGTCAGCTTCGTGATTCCCGCTGTGGAAGATTACGAAGTGATATCACTTACTTAGAGGGAGATGCCACACTCAAGCTGGAAACGATAAGGGCAGCGCGGCGCCGCGCACTACGTTGCGCTATGCAGCACCCAAACCCGTACGGATGATGTTCCGTTCATTATCGTACCAGGAGGCGTAGGCAGGCCCGGCAAGGAAATCGTCGTGCGCTTCGTGGAGAAGGTCGCCGAGCCGTTTTCGCAAACGGGCTGTCGCTTGAAGGTCCGAGCCCGCGAGGTCTTTCATCTGGTAGGGATCGGCCTGATTGTCGAAGAGTTCCTCACGGCCCGAGAACCACTTCACGTATGTGTGCTGCTTGGTTCGCACTCCTCGCCATTCCGGCCAGGGCCATTCGCTGTGGAAATAATCCCAGTGGGAAGAATAGTTGGCGATTAGCGCGCCATCGCGCTCTGCCGCCGGCCGGCCCAAGAGTGCTCCACTTAGATCCATCCCATCGGTTCCCGACGGCGCGCTGGCCCCCGCCAGCGACAGCAAGGTGGGTAGATGGTCCATGGGAGTGAACAAGATATCGAGCCTTTTCCCCGCCCCCACATGCCCCGGCCACCGGTAAATTAAGGGAACCCGAATCGCCTCCTCATAAGGAGCCATTTTTTCCCATTTGCCGTGGCTCCCCATCATCTCTCCGTGGTCCGACGTCATGATGACCAGAGTGTTCGCCGCCAACCCCGACGCGTCGAGATAATCCGTCAGCCGGCCCACCGCGTCGTCGACGCTCCCCAGCATCGCGTAATAGCAACGAATATCCCCGTGTGGAGAAGACGCGTCCTTGGGGAAAACATTCGGACGCCGCAGCAATTCCGGCCGCACCCGAGCCAGCGAACCCGGAGCCAATGAAGACAGGCTCCAGGGTTGGTGCGGGGGATGCATGGAGACCACCAGGAAAAAAGGTTGGGACGATGCGGCTGACTGGCGCATGAATTCAATGCCCATGTCAGCCTCGCTCGCGGTCTCGTAACGCGGCATGAAGAGGCGTTCGGATGTATCCCGATAGTAGTAGGCGTGGGTAAACGCGGCGTGGAAATTGTATGCCGCCCAGTATTCAAACCCTCGCCGCGCGGCCCCGGGTGGCACGTACTCCGGTTCGGGATGCGCATGGACGTACTCCAGCTCGGCCTTGGGGCGATGGGCGTAGTCGCCCGCCGCTTCCAGTTCCCGCGTTTCCGCGCTCATGAACAATCCGTCGCGCTTCATCTTGCCGGCGTTCAAGTGCCATTTCCCAATGTACCCCGTGCGGTACCCGGCGGCGCCGAGCGACAGGGCGAGAGAAGGGTCATGGGGATTCGACTCCAGCCAATTGATCAGCATTCCGTTGTGAGTTGGATAGCGCCCGGAAAGCATCATGCCTCGAAAGGGGGCACACAACGGACATGTGGAGATGGCATTGGTGAGCGCCGTGCCCTGTGCCGCCAACCGGTCCATATTGGGCGTCGGCACGTTCCGGCCGCCATAAATGCCGAGCTCGTGAGCAGGCACTTGATCGGGAAGTATGATCAGGATATTCGGGCGGGCGGCCTCCTGCGCCCTCGCGAGGAGAGGCGCGGCCGCCAGACCGGCGAGGAAGGAGCGCCTTGTGCAGCGGTTGCTCATTACGCGCCTAATCTATCCAATGGGCGGGGCGGATGCAACAATGCCCTCGGGGCATTCGTGCTCGGAAGGGGGATGATCACGGCAGCGATCTTCCCATGCCCAGTCGGATTTTCGAATTTGGATCCACTTCTCGACATTTTTCAATAAGAACAGTGCCACCGCCTATGATTGTGATGTAGACTCTCGCACCAGCGGTCAGGGTACAGTTGGAAGAGGAGCAAGGATGAATAGCGGAATCTTGATCTGTTTTCTGGGCACGCTCTCGTTCGGCCTGCTGGGGTGTGCTTCCAAGGCTGCCGAGCGCAAGAACTGCCAGGCCTCCGGCCTCGTCCTCATGGTTTATGTGTGGGCGACGCTGGTGATGCTGATCCGGTCGGCCGGTCTTCCCTCACCATTGTCGCTGCCGCTCAAGGCAGTGGCGGTGTCCGTAGCCTGTGGCGTTTGCTCCGCCCTGGCTTATTATGCCTTCCAGTTTTCGATCGGGTTCGGCAAGGTATCGGTGGGCTGGCTGATGATGAACATTTCGAGCGCCATTCCCGCCATCGTCTCGCTGTTTGTTTACGGCGAGAAGCTCACGCGGCTGAAAGTTCTGGCCTTTTGTTTGGTGCTCGTATCGCTTTACTTTATCTTCCGTGGCCGTCGGGCGGAGATGCAGGCAGAGACATCGCCCTCCTCGGGCGAGAATCAGACGAAGTGGTATCTGCTGATGCTGGTGATCCTTCTGACCAACGGCATGAGTTCGTACGGGCTGAAGGTGATCGCGGCATGGGGTTTGCCGGAAACTGACAAGTTCCCGTATCTCACGGTTTGGTACGCGGCGGGCCTCGCAACCATCGGTGTTCCCATTTTGTTCCAGCGCGTCCGCATTACCGTGCGGGAGATGGGATGGTCAAGCATCATGGCTGCCCTGAGCCTCATTGGTCAGATCGCCATGGCCGTGGCGCTCAAACTCAACGTTCCGGGTCATGTAGTATTCCCCATCGCCATCGGGGGCTCAGTCTTCATCGTGATTATAGGCGGGCGTTTCCTGTTTGGTGAACGGCTGAATGGATTGACCGCAGGCGGTGTTTCCTTCGGCTTGGCTGCTATCATACTTCTTAGCCTCAGTTGATTCCGGGCGGAGAGGAAGGATCATCGAAACGTGGCGGACAAAAACCCACTGAACGCTGAGCATGGAAACGAGGCACTGATCCCTTACGAATGGCCGGGTTCATTCTTCCTGGGAGAGGAGGAATTGGCCGCCGCGGCTTCCGTCTTGAAGGCGCGAAGTCCCTTTCGCTTTTATGGTCACGATTTGCAGGGGTACGCCGACCGTTTGGAGAGAGCTTACTGTGAACGGCTGGGGAGGAAATACGCGCTCGCCGTCAATAGCGGCACTGCGGCTCTCTCGCTCGCCATGAACGCGCTGGGCCTTGGCCCGGGTGATGAAGTGCTGCTCCCTGGATACTTATGGGTCTCGTGCATCGCCGCGATCATCCGGGCGGGAGCGATTCCCAGGCTGGTGGATGTGGATGACACCTTTTGCATGGACCCCGCCGACCTGGAAAGAAAGATCGGTACACATACGCGCGCCGTGCTGCTCACCCACATGAGCGGAGCGCCGGGAGCTGTAGATAAGGTTGCGGCGATCTGCCGCGCCCACAAGTTATCCCTGATTGAGGACTGCGCCCAAGCCAACGGCGCAACCTTCCGCGGCAAACCGGTGGGTACATTTGGAGACCTGTCAATATTCAGCTTTCAGTTGAACAAGAATATTACGGCGGGCGAAGGTGGATTGGTGGTCTGTGATCAAGAAACCTTCTATCGTCGCGCCTGGGCGTGTCACGACCTTGGGTACCCGCGCGATTCCGAGGGCCGCTTGGATCCCACCGATCCGTCCTTGCAGCTTTGGGGGCAGGGATCACGGTGCCCGGAACTGTTGGCGGCGGTTGTGTACGCCCAGTTGAAGAAGCTGGATACGATTACCGGCGCCATGCGCAAGGCCAAATACTCCTTGCGCCGTAAGCTGGAAGGTCTTCCGGGCCTGGCTTTTCGGCGTATCCTTGATCCCAACGGTGACACCGGGCCGTTCCTTCTGATGATTTGGAAAGACCGGGAAACTTGCCTTGGCGTTGTGGAGAAGACGCGCGCGGCAGGCGTCCGGACCGGCAACCTCGGAATCAACAACGTCCCCATGACCGATTGGGGGCTGCACATTTACTACAACAACCTCAGCTTGGTGGAAAAGCGATCCCTGAGCGCCGCGGGCCGCCCCTGGACTGACTCGTTAAACGCTTTTGCCGCCAACTATGAGTATAAGAAAGGAACGCTTCCCGTGCTCGACGACCTGATTGAGCGTTCCAGCCTGCTATCCATCCCGCCGCTGCTGAGCATAGAAGCAATTGACACCATCGGAGCGGAATTTGCGCGGGCCGCGCAATTGGGATGATGGGCACGCAACCCTTGGCCGGGCGTTCGTTCGCCTCAGGTTGGTGAGAGTCGATGAAAATGCGAAGCGCCTTGGACTGCGGCGGCTCGACGCCGCCTTGCCTTGCTCCTTCGCCGGGGAACGAGTCGCCGCAGTGCAAGGCGCCATCAGTACGACATTTATGGCAGTCAAATTTGAAAGTGAGGAACAGCATGAGCAAGGACAACCAAGAAATCATTCTCATCACGCGGGCAGACGACATGGGCTATACCCATACAGGAAACATTGCCACTATCGAATGCCTGCGCAACGGCATCATCCGGTCCGCCGCCATCTTGGTCATCGCGCCCTGGTTTGAAGAAGCGGCCAAACTGACACGCGACAATCCCGATCTCTGCTTTGGGGTGCATCTGGGCCTCATCGGTGAATGGCGAGGTTACCGCTGGCGGCCGGTTCTGCCCTACTCTGCAGTTCCGTCACTGGTTGACGAAGACGGCTTCCTTTGGCAGTCGCCTCGGGATTTCTGGGGACATAATCCGAATATGGCGGAGGTGGAAAAGGAATTCACCGCTCAAATCGAGTTGGCCAAAAAGAAGGGTGTGCGGATCAGCTACCTCGACACGCACTACGTGATGCCCTACAACGAGCATTACCTGCCGGTGATGGAGCGCCTCGGCAAGAAGTACGGTCTCCCGGTTTCCTGCCTGCTCGGCGAGCGCGAACTGGATGACTTCGGCATCTATACCGTGCCTCCCGAAGAGAAGGAAAAGGCCCTGGAGCAAGTGCTGCGAAGGCTTGAGCCCGGCGTCAACCTGTTGATCGCCCACCCGGGGCTCGCGTCTATAGAAAATGATGCGCTCGTGCATTTCGAACCCGAGCACGTCCAGTTGATGGGCACGGGGCGCCTGCGCGCCGCCGAAACCTTGGCCTATACCAGCCCGCGGATCATGCGCTTGGTTAAGAAGTTGGGCATCAAGTTGATGAGCTACGCGGAGTTTTGCAGTCGGTAGGGAATCGACCAGTCCGATGGAAAACGAGTTCATCAGCATTCTGAGCCGCGCCGGCAAGCCCCTGGAGGAGCAGATCAACCCGGACGGCAGCCGGCTGCTGTTGCTGCCGTATGGGGCGCGAGTCCTGGCACTGTTCGCTCCGGGAAGTGACGAAAACTTCTTCTGGACTCATCCGGCGCTCGTGTCCGATGAGTCCGCGCGCTCCTTTTTTCGGGCCAGCGACTGGTACAACACCGGGGGCGATCGCACATGGCTTGCGCCCGAGGTGGATGTCTTCTTTCCCAACTATCCCGACACTGTCCTTTGGCGAGTGCCGGCGGAGCTCGATCCCGGCGCTTACGCTGCTCAGCGTTCGGGTCCGACGGTGAAGTTTGCCTCCGCGGTCTCGGTGACGCTTTCGCGCCGCCAGGAGAAAGTCGAGGCCCGGATTAGCAAATCATGGAGCCCGGCTCTCAATCCCCTTCGTCACGAGCCGGGCTGGAAAGGGTTGAGTGGCGTCACCTTTGCCGGTTATACACAGGAGACCTGCCTCGAGCTGCTCGCGGGTAGCGGGAGTTCCGTTGGCCCGTGGAATCTCCTGGCAGTGCCCAACGGCGGCGAGGTGATCATTCCGACTCATGCCGGAACTGAACCCGAAATTTACTCGGGCTCGATCGCCCCCGCTGACCTTATCGTGACAGATCATCTGGTTCGTTTCCGGACGGCGGGCGCAGGAATCCGGAAAATCGGTATTCGCGCCGCCGTCTCAACCGGCCGGCTCGGTTATCTTTATCAGGGTCGTGATGGCTGGGCCCTGGTCATCCGCAATTTCACCGTCAACCCGTCCGGCGAATATGTTGACGTCCCCTGGCAACGAAGTGCCGCGAGCGATGCACTTGGATATTCTACGCAGGCTTGCAGCGTCCAGACCGAACTCGGGGATTATTGCGAACTTGAGTATCACGTTCCGGCGATAGGTTTCGACATCGGTCAACGGCGCTCCTGCGACACCAGCCAGGTCTGGGCCTTCCGCGGGTCCGAAAATGCGATGCGCTCAGTTGCCCGAAGCCTCTTGTCGCCGGAAATCTAGGCCGAGGTTGCCATGCATCTTCGAAATCTGAAACGTGTCGAGTTTCTGGCGTTAGGTCTGATGGTTTTGGCCGGCGCCGGCGTTTGTCGCATCGGATGGGGCGGGCCCTCATCCCGGATTGCGGAGACTCCTGGGGACTTGGAAATCGCGGCGCTGCAAGACAACTTTCGTAATCCACCTGAAGACTCGAAGATAATGGTGCGCTGGTGGTGGTTTGGGCCAGCGGTGACAACCCAGGAACTCGATCGGGAAATGCGCGCGATGAAAGATGCCGGCATCGGGGGGTTTGAAGTCCAGCCGGTCTATCCCCTCACGCTCGACGATCCCGGCAAAGGCCTGGTGAACCTCCGCTACCTCTCGCCGGAATTCCTGGCGGCAGTCAGCTCCACGGCGCACACGGCGCGCGAGTTGGGCTTGCGAATGGACATGACCATGGGCAGCGGCTGGCCGTACGGGGGGCCTCACATCACGCCGGAGCTTGCCGCCGAAGGGTTGCGCTGCCTTCGCATCCCCGTCAAGGAAGGCGAGCAGACGATCCCTGGTCCGCAGTTGCAAGAGGGCCAGCGATTCCTTGCAGCGTTTGTGGCCCCCGGAGACGGGAATCATTACGACGCGAGTTCCGTGCATCGAGTCGACCCGCAGGAGGATGGGAGCTTTCGGCTTCCCCCCTCGGCGGCCGGTCCACGCGTCGTGTTGTTCTTCGAGGCGGGATTAACGGGGCAACACGTGAAGCGCGCCGCGGTGGGGGCGGAAGGAAATGTTCTTGACCACTACAGCCGCGCGGCGATGCAAAAACACCTGGAGGCCGTAGGCGCACCCCTTGCCGCAGCGGGCGGCGGAAATATCCGCGCCATGTTCTGTGACAGCTTGGAGGTGTACAAATCCGACTGGACCTCAGGTTTTCTGAAAGAATTCCAGCGCCGCCGCGGATACGACTTGACGCCCTATCTGCCCGCGCTCGTTGCCGACATCGGACCGCAAACGGCGGCCCTACGGCATGACTGGGGCCAAACGCTAAGCGAGTTGTTCGACCAGAATTTTCTTGAGCCCTACCAGGCGTGGTGCCACCAGCATCACGTGCTGGCAAGAGTGCAAGCGTATGGCGAGCCGCCGGCGCAACTCTCCAGTTACCGTTTCGTGGACCTTCCGGAAGGCGAGCAGGGGGATGAAGCAGGCCACTGGAACCACTTCACACCCTCGCGTTGGGCATCCTCGGCCGGGCACCTCTATGGAGCACCGGTTATCTCCGCGGAGGCCTGGACGTGGATTGACATGCTTCCATTCCGTGCCACGCCGCTCCAATTCAAGGCCTTTGCCGATGCGTACTTTCTGGAGGGAATCAATCAACTGGTCGCCCACGGGTGGCCCTATTCGCCGCCCGGCGTGCCGGAGCCCGGCTGGCATTTCTACGCGGCGGGGGCACTGAACGCGCATAATCCCTGGTGGTTTGCTATGCCGGACCTCGCGCTTTATTTGCAGCGCGCCAGCTTCATGTTGCGCCAGGGCAGGCCCACCAACGACATTGCGGTTTACCTGCCCACTCACGACGCCTTGGCTAGCCTATCACCCGGCCAGGTAAACCTCTGGGAGGCGACATGGCGCCGAATCGGTATGAGCCTTGTGCCCACTCTGTTGGAAGCGGGGTACAACCTGGATTTTGTCGATGACGAAATCCTGGCGCAAGAGGGACGCATCGAAAAAGGCAAGCTGGCAATTGCCAATCAGGAATTCTCCATCGTGGTTTTGCCGGGAGTTGAGCGCATCCCGCCCGCGACCCTGCCCAAACTTGGTGAATTTGCCCGAAGCGGTGGAATCTTGATCGCCACACGGCGCCTGCCTTCTCTCTCGCCGGGTTTTCTCCATCAGGAATCCGAAAGCGCGGAAGTGGCGCGGCACGTGGAAGACCTTTTCAAAAAGCCGTCCGCGCCCGGGCACTTCGTTCTCGAGGAAAATGAGTCATTCGAGAATGAATTGGCACGCCTCTACCCTCCCGACGTGGCCTTTTCTCCTCGTTCGCGAGATATCGGTTTTATTCACCGCCACACGGACTCATCGGAGATTTATTTCATCGCCAACACCTCCAACCAACGCGTGCAGGCGACGGCCAAGTTTCGTGTCATGGGCAAGAACTCGGAATGGTGGGATCTCTTCACGGGTGACGCAACCGATGCCCAAGTGTTGCACGGTTGGAAGTATGGCACTTTCATTCCCCTTGATCTGGAGCCTTATGGTTCTCGGTTGCTGGTTTTCACCGACCGTGAAACCCCGTCGAGGGAAGTGGGTCCAACCGAGTTGCGCCGCTCAGACGACCTCGATATCAGTCGCGATTGGGATGTCACTTTCGAAGGTACAGGCAAAAAGATGGTCATGGATTATTTACGGTCTTGGACTGAAGTCGAAGGTATGAAGTTTTTCTCCGGGCGCGCGACTTACCAAAGGAAGGTTTACATTCCCAGTAGTCTCTTCCGCAAAGGAACGCAGGTGGATCTGAACCTCGGTGAGCCGACTCCCCTTCCGGTTCAGGAAACCCCTTGCTTCCAGGCATGGCTTGACGCCCCGGTGCGCGAAGCGGCGGAGGTTTACGTGAACGGCCGCCGTGCGGGAACGATCTGGCATCCGCCCTACGAACTGGACATAACCCCATTTATTCACCAGGGCGAAAACGAGCTGCGAATTGTGGTCGGTAATACCGCAGTCAACGAAATGGCAGGCAGTCCATTGCCCAACCGGGCGGAGCTTACCGGGCGCTACGGCGAAAGGTTCGTCGATCAAGGAAATAAGCTGGTACAGTCGCTACCGTCGGGGCTTACCGGGCCCATCCGGCTGATCACGCGCAGCCAGCAAATGGCCGTTCGCGCCTCCCATTAATTTGCCGGCATGTCTCATCCGCAGGGTTTTTTCGTTGCCAAGCGGCCTTTCTCTTATAATGGTATGCGGTTGAGACTGGCTAATGAAATCTCAGAATTGATATTTGGTATTTGAGATCTGATCGGCGGCCGTGGACCGCTGCGTGGAACGGAGAAGCGAATTGCCATTGAGGTCAGCACCGCCGGAAATCGAGGCGGCTCCCGGGCCGGACGTGTCCTCGCCTGGGGGCGGAATTGGGGCGTTGGGATCCCCGCGCAACACGGTGATTGTGATCGTTCCCATTCTGCTAGTTCTGATCACTTTTCTTTTCTGGTATCAAACTTGGTTCGGGCGGAGGCTCTCCGACCAGGAGATGGCACAGGATCTGACGGATACGTCCGTGCCGCACAAGACGCAACACGCACTCGAGCAACTTTCCGACCGCATCGAGCGGGGCGACCCGAGCGTCAAGCGCTGGTATCCGCAATTGCTGGCCTTGGCGCAGAATCAGGAATCACAACTGCGCCTGGAAGCCGCTTGGGCGATGGGGCAGGATAATCACTCCGAGGAGTTTCACCAGGCGTTACGCAAGCTCATCGGTGATCCCGTGCCGTTGGTGCGCTGGAATGCCGCGTTGGCGCTGGCGCGATTTGGCGACGGGATAGCGGAGCCGCAATTGCGGTCCATGCTGCAACCCTTCACCATCGTCGCCCCGGACCCGGGCACGATTAAATTCCGCATGAAGGAGCAAGACGCCGTTCGCAATGGCAGCATCATTGCCCGCATCCGCCCGCCAGGGAGGGACCACCAGCGGGACGTCCTATCTCCTGTGGGTGGAACAATCGCACGGGTGCTCACCAATGATGGCGCAACTGTGGCCGAGGGTGATAAGGTGGCGGTCATCGATCCGGACGAAGGCCAGGTGGTGGAGTCCCTGCGCGCTCTCTATTTGGTGGGCCAACCGCAGGACCTTGACGACGTGGAGCGCTTCGGCCGCGGGGCGCCCTATATGCCGGAGCGAGTGCGCCAGCAAGCGCAAGCTACTGCCCGCGCCATCCGGCAACGGTCGGCGAAAGATAAAAGCGGAGGGGCGTAAAAGGGGTTAGACGGAGAACTTGATTCCGAGATGAGCCTCGACTTCTTCCGTGGGGACCATCTCAATGGCGTCCCATGGGCAGCCGTCCAGAAAGCTGCCGTCAGGCCCTTTGCTGGTACACTTCTTGCATCCAATGCAGAGTACCGGGTCCACTTCGATCCGGCCGAAAGGGGGATGGTCATCATCGGGGACCCAGTACATGCAGTCGGCCACGGGACAATAAGGAACGCAGGCCGGCGAGCCGGAGCAACCCGTGCAGCATTCGGTGATGACCGCGAGTTCCTTGGGGCGCTTCTTGCGCGGAGTTTCAATGCCAATGGATTTGGGCTCGCTCTTAACGACTTCGCCCACGGGAATGTAATACTCGGCCAAGTTTGTTCTCCTCGCCCTGGATATAAAAACATTCTCGCAGATGGAGGCGGGAAGGTCAACAGAACCGTGGTTAATGGGTGGTGGCTAGCGGCTAACCACTAACCACCAGCCACTGCTCGTTCAGAGGTGACATGGCAGCCTGGACACTCGTTTTTCACATTATTGGCTTGGTTTTCTGGCTGGGAAGTCTTCTGGTGGTCACTCAGATCCTGGCGATCCACACGGAGGAAACTTCTCCTGAGACGCGCGTCACTTTGGAGCGCCTGGAATCAAAACTCTTGAGGGGGCTCGCGCACCCCGGAGCAGCCCTCATGGTGATCACAGGTTCCCTCTTGGTGTCCCAAGACCCCCGCTATCTCCGGGAACACTGGTTGCACGGAAAACTGCTTTTGGTGATCATTTTGGTGGCGCTTGATCTGAGGGTCACGTTTCGGGCCAGGGCGTTTCAGCAGGGGAAAATCGAGTTAAGCCGCCGTGAATGTATGGCCTTGCATGGAGCTATCAGCTTGGTGTTCTTTGCAATTTTGATCTTGGTGCTGATCAAACCATTTGGCTTACACCGGCGCCAAGTAGGGTTAAGGGGAACCCGCGATCCGATTGCAAAAGTATGTATGCGACACGCAGGACATTGGCCCGCGGCCACCTTCCCTCTCTCGGAGGCTGCGCTGGAACCGCAAGAGGTACTGTAGAGACCCTAACGCCAGTGGTTTGCTGCGTTGCAATGCTGATGTCTTGCAACCTCCAGCCAGAGGGATTTCTCAAAAATCAGCATTGAGCTTATTCAATAGAGGAGGATAGTTTGGCGAAAATCACTATCAACAACAACGGCTCTATCCGGGTGGAAGGTGAATTCACAATCTGCGACCAGGCAGGGAGCACTTTTGATTTATCAGGCCGGACCGCGATCAGTCTTTGCCGCTGTGGGCATTCGGAAAATAAGCCTTTTTGTGACGGCGCCCACCGAAAGGTGAATTTTCAGTCGGAGACGAAGGCGCGGACCTTGCCGCCCCCGGCTCCCAAACCCGCGTAAAGCGACTGGGGTCGAGGTATAGCAAGTGTCAAGAATTGCGCAGGGAAGCTTTCGCCCCGTGCCGGCCAGAGGCCGCGCCCAGGCGGACGGGGCGACGAGTTGCAGTGACGAATCCCGTTCTGTTCTGGTGAGAGGAAAGTTCGCGGTTCTTGCCATCCTCAAGTGCTGAAATGGTTTGATCAATCAGGTCGGAGGCAAGGATGGGCCCCTCATTCCGTTGACTTGGAGGGGTGCGTATGTTACGTTTAGCGGACAGTCCACACCATTGAGGGGCAGTTGGAGCGTATAGATGGCTTTTCACAAGGCCAAAGCGCTGCAAGAGGCTGAGAAGTCTGTAGCTCAAGGCAAGATCGCTCAAGCCATCAGGCAATATCAAGAAATCCTTGATAATGACCCCTCCGACGTGTCTCTGCTCAACACTGTTGGCGATCTCTATATTCGCGATCGGAACACCACGGAGGGTTTAAAGCAATTCCACAAGCTGGCCGAAGCTTACGTCCACGAAGGTTTCAACGTTAAAGCCATCGCCATCTACAAGAAGATCTCCAAGGTTGATCCCAATTCTATGGACATCCTCCTGAAGTTGGCGGAACTGTACCAACTCCAGGGCTTGAGTCGCGAGGCTCGGGAACAGTATCTCCAGGCGACGGAGTTTTTCAAAAAGCGAAATCAGACCGACCGCGCTCTGGAGGTTCTCCGCAAGCTGGTGCAGCTTGACCCAGAAAACGTCAACTTTCGCAACCGTTTGGCGACGGAATTGGAACAGGCGGGCAAACGGGAAGAAGCCGCCCATGCCTATCTGGAATCGGCGGAGATTTTGCTCCACCGCGACGACCAGGTGGGTGCCGAAACCCCCTTGAAAAAGGCCGCTGACCTGGACCCAAAGAATTCAAAGATCCAGGTTCTGCGAGCTCGGGTGGCCATCGCGCGCCAGCAACCTGAGGAGGCCGAGAGAATCATCAATGCTTCGCCGGAGTTGCAATCGGACCCTGCGGGCAAGCGGATTTTGCTGGACGCCTATCTTGGCGCCCGAAAGCTCCCTGAAGCAGGAAAGCTGGTGCTGGAGGTTTTCCATGCAAATCCCACGGACTTCGCGCCGGTTTCCAGCCTTTCTGCACTCTTGGTGGAAAAAGGAGACCTTGACGAAGCGTATCAGTTGCTCGCGAGCGTGGCAGAGCCGCTGATCGGTCAGAACAATGCGGGTCCTCTGTTGGAAGCCCTCCGCGTGATTTGGAACAAGGCCCCCAAGCACATTCCCACCTTGGAACTGATGCATCGAATTTGTGAACGCACCGCAGATGAATTGACATTGCCGGAGGTCCTGGAAGCGCTGGGCCGCGCCCACGAAGAGGTCGGCGACATGGAGAAAGCCGAAGCGGCCTATCGGAAGCTAACTGAGCGCGAACCCGAGAATGAGAATTACCATGGGCTTCTGAATGCGGTTCAGCGAAAGCTTGGCAGGGAGCTCAAACCAGTAGAATTCCCCGCCCAGGAGATGGCGCTTGCGCCGGAAGGGGAGCCTCGCCCGGAGCCGGCGGCCGTTGATGCTAACCAGGAAGCGATGGTGAAAGAGGCCCTCGAGAACAGTGACCTGTTTGCGCGTTACAACCTGACCGAGAAGGCAATCGCCGAGCTTGAAAAGGTTTTGCAGATTTATCCCGACCAAATCGATGTTCACCGGCGCATCCTGGAAATCTCCCGCAAGGGCTTTCCTGAGCGAGGGGCGGTGGCGGCCGCGCAGTTAGCTCGAATTTTCACTGATCGCGGTGATCTCGAGATGGCGAGCAAATACGAGGCCATCGCGACGGCCAAAGGCCCCTTGCCGGAGATTCCGCTACCTCCGCCTTCCCCCATCAAGAAAGTGGAAGAGCCCGCGCCGCCTCCGCCAGCCGGCCCTGAAACGCCGGAAGCGGGAAAGACCATGGAATTTCCGATTCCCGTGATCGCTCCAGAGGAACCTGTTGCAGCGGCAGCAGCGCAACCCCCGGAAGCAATTTCCTTCGACCTCACTCCTCCTGAGGCTCCGAGCGAACCTCCGGCTCCGCCACCGACACCGCCACCTCCCGTGCTGGCCGAACAGACAATGGAGTTGGATCTATCCGGAGACCTGGAGACCATGGGGGCGTTTGGTTTTCAAGCCCCTCCCCCCCCTGCCCCCTCTGTCCCTGAGCCGGTTGCTCCACCCCCGGTAGAAATCCCGGTTGCCGCGGAAGAACCAGCTCCGCCGCCGATGGCGGAGGAGGCGGTGCCGCACGTCGAAGCGCCCGCCGAGGTTCCTGAGCCACCCCCTGCGCCCGCGGAAGAAACGATACCTGCGGACCTTGAAGATAGCAGGATTGAAGTTGAGTTTTACCTTGATAACGGCTTTGAAAGTGAGGCCCGACAAGCCGTGGCCGTGCTTGAGGAGAAATACCCGGGCAGCGCGTTTGTGGCAGAACTCCGCCGAATGGTGGATGAGCGAGCCGCTGGAGCACCTCCTGCGGAACCACCGGCGCAAGTTGCCCGAGTGGATGAAGGGATGGTCGCGGAGCCACCGGCGCAAGTTGTCCAAGCGGATGAAGCGATTGTCGCAGAACCGCCGGTGGAATTTGAGCTTGCAGACGAAGCGAGCCTTGCGGAACCGCCGATGGAAGTTGCGCAAACAATGCCGGAGGTTGCGCCTCCACCTGAGTCCGCCCTGGATTTGGATGCCGTGGTTCCACCTCCCGTGACGGAACCGGAGGTCCCACCGCCTGCGGGTGAGCCCGTGGTTGAAGAACCGGTCGCCGCCGAGAGCGGCGGCACGGATATGCTGGGCGACCTGGCTGGGGATTTGGCTTCATCACTGGACGGATTGACGGTATCCCCAGAGGCCCCCCCCGCAACGCCTGCCGCCGCACCCACGGCTGCGGCCCCTCCTCCCCCGGGCCCCCCTCAAGGCGCGGCGCAACTCAGCGGCTTGCTGGCGGAGATGGAAGAGCCCGGCGCCGCCGCGGCCGACAAGGACGATCGCGAGACGCATTACAATTTGGGTGTGGCTTTCCGGGAAATGGGACTGTTGGACGAAGCTATAGGAGAGTTTCAAAAGGTCGTGAAGGGTGCGGGGAAAGAAAACTTTCCTCCGAACTTTCTCCAGGCGTGCAGTCTGCTGGCGATTTGTTTCATGGAAAAGAAGATGGCCGCGATTGCCGTCAAATGGTACCTGCGCGCGCTGGAAACGCCCGGCCTCGAGGAGGAAGCGCTCATGGCCCTGCATTATGATCTGGGCGTGGCGTACGAGCAAGCCGGCGATTCCCGCCATGCCTTGGAGAAATTTACTGAGGTCTATAGCCAGAATATCGACTTCCGCGATGTGGCGGACAAGATCCGCGAGCTCCAACAGAAGGCCTGAAAGACATTCCACCCGCTGCCGCGGGGGTGACCCCTATCGTCTTGCCTGAGAGCGAATTCCCGGATTGATCAAATAAATGAATCGCCTTCTGACGATCGTGTACATCGTGTTCTGCTTCGAGATTGGCGTGTTTCTGTTTGTCTTCCCTTGGATTTCGCTCTGGACCAAGAATTACTTTGTTGGTCACTACCCCTTGTTTGCAAGCATCGCGCACAACTATTTCCTGCGGGGGGCGGTCTCCGGCCTCGGGCTGGCAGATGTCTGGCTGGCCTTCTTTGAGTTGTGGCGCTTCCGTCGCGAATTGGGCATCGTGAGCCCCAGGGTAGGTGATAAGTCGTAGGTGGCAGGTGGGGAAAACCCCATCTTCCACATGCCACCAACCACCTACCCTGAGCTGGCCCGACATCCAAAATGCCTTCCAACTTTCAGCTCTATTACATTACGGACCGTACGCAGATCAAATCCCGCACTCTTGATGCCTCCATGGCGGGAGCTATTGCCGCAGGGGTGGATTGGGTGCAGGTTCGGGAAATGGATCTGCCTGCCCGCAGCTTGCTTGCCCTGACGGAAGCTGCGGTTGAGCGCGCACGCGGGCAGGGACGAACATATGTGATGGTGAACGATCGGTTGGACGTGGCGCTGGCGGCCAAAGCCCCCGGCGTGCATTTGGGCACGCGCTCGATGTCGGCGGATTTGGTGCGAAGACTGGCGCCGCGGGAATTCGTCGTGGGAGTTTCCTGCCACTCACTTGAGGAAGCCCTGGCGGCGCAAGCGGCGGGCGCGAATTACATCCTGCTGGGACCGATTTTTGCAACTCCCTCCAAGCTTCCTTATGGCCCGCCGCTCGGACTCGTCAAGCTCCGCGAAGTGACCTTACAGATTTCGATCCCAGTTTTCGCGCTGGGCGGAATCACCCTCGATCGCGTCGCCCTATGCCGCCAGAACGGCGCAGCGGGAATCGCAGGAATTCGGATCTTTCAGGATTGCGATTCGGTGGAGGAACTGGTCCTCGAGTTGCGCAAAATGACCGAAGAGTAGCGCCAAGGTCCTGAGCCTCTCCTCACCGCTGGGGGCGCGGCGCTGCTTTCAATGCTGGGCTTTCGACTTCAAGCAATTAAATTCTCTTGAAAACCCTCATCCCTCACCCATCCAAGCGCCGTAAGGTTTGAGGATCTCAACGTTATCGCACACGGCCTTGATGGCAGCGGTGATAGGCACGGCTAGGACCAAGCCGAACCCTCCCCACAGCCAGGACCAGAACATCATGGCGATGGTCACCGTGAGCGCATTCAGGTTGACGCGCTGGCCCACGAGCTTGGGGGTAAGGACGTTGACAGCCACGAAATGAACCAGCGCGACGGAAATGCCGATGATCACAAAGGGGCCCGTGGTGTCGTATTGCATCAGCGCGACAAGCAAGGGAGGGAGGAGTCCCAGCGCCACGCCGATATAGGGAACCAAGCTGAGAAGCGCGGCTAGAGGTCCCACCAACAACGCGTATTGGAGATGGATGATGGCGAAGACGGGGGTGATGAGGCAGGCGGAAATGAGCCCGACGAATAAATTCCCTACCACAAATTGACGTAACAAGCGGGCGATGGCATCAATCACATCTTCCGCCTGCTGACGCTTTTGGATGGGAAAAAGGTTCAAGGACGTAACCCACAATTGATTCTTCGAAGTGAGCATGAAAAACACCAGGAAAGGAATAAACATGACGGTGACGGCAAAGGCGTAAAACGATCCGATGCCCCGCAACAGGAATTGCATCCAGGGGGATTCCTGCTGCAACCGCACGGTCGGCATGTTCGCCTCCGGGGAAGCCGGCATAATGGTTTGCGTGCTCTGCTGGATGTTGTGCGCCGTCAACTGAATGTGCGCGGTGATTTGTTTCAGCCTCTCGACCAGTTTGGGCATTTCTTCAAGAAAGGCCTGCGCGCGATCGTAGATCACGTAGATGACCAGGTACGCGACGGTAAGCATCAAAAGTACCATGATGAGCGAGGCCAACCAGCGGGGAAGGCGAAAAGCCTCCATCACTCTGACTCCAGGATCCAGGACTGACGCAATCAGGATGGAGCAGATCAAAGTGATGACCACCGAGCTGGCGTAGTAGATGCAGCCAAAAAGAACCGCAATAGCAATGATTCGAACGCTGGCTGAAGCGGATGCCGCGGAGGGAATCTCAGAATTGGTTTCAGACATGCAGTGTGGCCTCGAAAGGGATTCTAGCCTGCCGCGCCGGGAATTGCCAGAGAGGAGCCAAACTGCCACAGCGAAGGCTTCCCTGAGGGGGGCGGAGACACGCATAGTATAATGGCTCTTTTCAATTTCTGCTCTATGAGCTGGTTTTTCTTTAAATGTGGCGGAGGAGCCAAATAAATCGCTTGTGAAGAGATTATTCTGGGATTAAGCTAGCCACGCTGGTGAATGTTCTTTCCCCGAGTGCTGGACGAGTGGCGGGAGCCCTGCGTCCTGGACCCAAGCATTGCGGGAACGAAGCCGGCCGAGACCTCGCATTTATCCCCTGTGCCGCGTAGTGGTAAGGCCAGAGGGAACGTTGAAAATTCACATGGGCGAGCGCCGAGAACGGCATGCGGCTTCGGAGCTTGCCTGTTTGCCACACGGCGTCTGCCCGCAATTTCTTATCGGGCCAGTTCCGGGGGTAATGGTACGGTCGTAGGGGTGACAAATGCACCCCCATCCGACATAGTGGAATTGTATTGGTTTGTCGCCGATTCTGGGAAGCCAAGGTGCACTGGTCAAAATGACCGCCCCGGTATTGCGGACTTTTGCGCAGACCCTGAGCGGGGGCATCATATACTGCCTCCTTAAAATACGGACGATAGAATCGGCCAAACGGGATAGAAGTCTTAAGAAAATCGGCTTGAAGGCGTAATTTAGGAGAAACAAACGGGGTTTCATCTTCTTATAAGAGAGACTCCGAAGTCGGAACCACCATGTGTATCCAGCGGCCCCGCTGGCGTGCCACGATTCTTTTTTGGGGAGCGGGA
Source organism: Terriglobia bacterium (assembly GCA_049522495.1). Lineage (GTDB taxonomy): Bacteria > Acidobacteriota > Terriglobia > UBA7540 > UBA7540 > Bog-366. Next base: position 9,820 of record JBEKNU010000003.1, on the reverse strand, counting down.
CTCCTCCTGGGAGGGCTGTGCTTCGCGCGCGCCTTGCCTTCCACACAGACGGTTCGTGGCGAAGTCCTCGACGAAAAGAACGTCCCCCTGCCTGAAGCCCTTTGCACCCTAACGAGCCGGCTGCTTCCCACCGGTGGTCTCACCGCCACGACTGACTACAAAGGCCATTTTGAGTTCTTGGGCTTACAACACGGCGAGTATTCCTTGCTTTGTGCCGCCGCGGGCCACGTACCCCTAAAGCGTGTGCTGGAAGTGACGGACACTCCCCCGCCGGACTTCCAAATGGTATTGCCCCCCGAGGTCGTACTGCACCAGAGTGTAGAAGTCCGGGAGCAGGCCGCCACGGTTTCCACGGAGCAGGGAGCTCCTTCTGCCAAGCTGGGCGGCGCTGAAATCAGCAACCTGCCTCTCGCCGAACAGAAATTCAAAGCGGCACTGCCCTATCTGCCGGGTGTGATTCGCACGCCGGATGGGAAGATCAATATCAAGGGTGTTCCGGAGAGCCAGGGTCAATTGCTCGTAAACTCCGCGGAGTCCTCGGACCCGGTAACCGGAAACTTGGCCATCGACGTTCCTGTTGCCGCTATCGATTCGCTTCAGGTTTACAAAAATACTTACGACGCGCAATACGGTGGCTTCACTGGCGGGCTCACCACCGTTCACACCCGGCCGCCTGCCGACAAGTGGGAATTTGAAGCGCAAAACATTCCCCCCAATCCTCGCATCAAGAATGGTTCACTGGTGGGAATCGCGGATTTCAATCCCCGGCTGTACATCACCGGCCCGTTACTTAAAGATCGGTTGAGTTTCTCCGAAGCCCTGGGATACGACATCGACAAACAGCCGGTGAGGGGACTGGCTTGGCCGCACAACGAGATTTGGACCCATGATTTCAATTCCTTCACCGATTTCCATTACGTATTTTCCTCCCATCACTTGGCGACGATCACGGCAAATGTCTTCCCCTTGCGCCGCCAATTTGCCGATATCAACTCCCTGATTCCCCTGGCGGCCTCCTCCGACTATGGCCAGCACGGTTTTCAGATTGCCACCACGGATCAATTTATAACTACCGACGGCGGCATTTTCACTACGGTTGTTGACGGGATGCAGTTTTACAGTTGGGGCCACGGCGAAGGCGGGGCCAACATGCTGGTTACGCCTAATGGCTGGGGCGGGAACTTCTTCAATGCCTACCGACGCGGCAGCGAGCAGGAACACTTTTCGGAGATGTATAAACTCCCCCGACAAAAATGGTGGGGAAAACACGAATGGACGCTGGGGGTGGGTTTTCTAAACCGGACTTACCACGGCAGCAGCCAATCGCGCCCTGTGAGCTTAGTGGGGACTGACGGGTCAGTAGTGGAGCAGATAAACTTCCTGGGAGCGGGCATGCTGACGGCGCGGGACTTTGAAGGATCCCTCTTTGTGGCGGATCACTGGGTGCCCACCGACCAGATTTCTCTCGACCTCGGTTTGCGTTACACCGGCCAGACTCTGGGCAACTCGGCGAACTTGGCGCCTCGCCTGGGAATCGCCTATTCACCGGGCAAAGATGGGAAAACGGTCTTTCGCGGTGGCTTGGGCCGCTTCTACGGTCATATCCCTTTGCTTGCCGGCGACTTTACGATGAATCAAGTTCGCCAAGTGAGCTCCTTTGATGACCTGGGAAATCCTCTGGGACCCCCGCTTACCTACGCGAACGCCTATGGGGATCTCAATCGACAGGGGGCACTGGTGGCCTCGCCAACCTTCCCCGGCAATGTGCCCTACAATTGGACCTGGAGCTTGGAAGCGGACCGGGAGCTGACTCCCCGCGTGATGCTGCGGTTGAGCTACATTTCCAGCCGCGCCTACGATCAGTACATTGTCAACCCGGTTTCCGATCTGGCCACAGGCCCCGCCATGCTGCTGACTCCCCGCGGTGCGTCACGCTACAATGAACTGGAATCCACCGTGCATTTTCGTCTCACTAAAATCACTGACTGGAACGTCTCCTACGTGTACAGCAAGGCGCGCGGAGATTTGAACACTCTATCGCAATTGTTTGTGCCTTTTGAGCAGCCGGTCATTCGTCCTGACGCTTACAGTAACCTGGCGTCTGATGTTCCTAGTCGCATCGTGAGCTGGGGGCGCTTCAAAACGCATCTGTGGGGAATTGAAGCCGGCCCCGTGATCGACTACCATTCCGGATTTCCTTACGCGCCGGTGAACGTGCAGCAGGTTTACATCGGCGCGCCTAACTCCAAACGTTTCCCGCAGTTCTTCTCGCTCGATATGAAATTGAGCAAGGAATTCCACCTTCCTCTGCCCCTGTTCAAGAAGCACCTGATGCGTGGCTCCCTCACAATTTTCAATTTGTCGAACCATTCAAACCCCCGCGATGTATTCGACAATACCTCCTCACCGTACTTCGGCCATTTCGTTGGCAAACAGCACCGCTTCCTTGACAGCACGTTGGATGTCCTCTACTAATCGAAGTTTTAAGTCTTGGGTAGGAGGAATGGGCCCCAGGTTTCGAGTGTCAGGTGGGGGCAGGATGACGGCCCCGAGCCCGGGCCGTGCAGTTCGACAGGACATCGGCTGAGTCAAGGTGGGAGTCGGTCAGCACACCGCCGCCTTGGCGGTGAGAAGCTTTACGCGGGACGAATTTCGTGGGGAAAGGAATTACCGCATTCTTCCCCGGCGAAACCCGAGTTGACTCACTCTTCTTGACAGACCCTCAGCTTAGGGACCGCACGCAAAGAAAAACGACACCACCCACGGCAGCAAGAGCCACAATAAACATGCCGACCTTGTAAAGAAACATCTTGCGGTCCGCGGGCTCCGCAGAACTTTGGTCAATCATTTGGAACATGGCGACCTCCTTCATTCGCGCCCACTTCCTCGGGCGTGGAGGCAAACCAATCGGGTGTTGAGGCAGGCCGCAACATCGACCGTAGGGAAATGACTGGAGCGTTTCGAACTGCGCGGTGCAGCTTGGAGCGCCGCCATCCCTTCAGGTCCATCGTGCGGCGAAACCGCTACTTTTCCTGCCTACACTGTAGACCAAATCTTGGAAATGTCAAGCGCCCTCAAATTGCGCGCCTTGTCGAGGTCTGTGATCGTCACCGCGGGCGCGAATTCTCCCATCGCATCGATGGCGGATCTCTACGGTTCGAGGGCAATACCTCTCCATCCCAATATTCTTCTTGACAAAAGAGCTGAAGCCTACTACATATTGTGGTAATGGAGTGTGCAACCACAAATTGTGGTCCAACACCCAGACTCCAAGACTTCAGCAAAGGAGGGGAAAAATATGGCAGCGAAGAAGGCAAAGAAAAAGAAGCGATAAGGAATGAACCTGTTCTAGGTTTTCCTCCTTTCCCCAGGCCCGCTCCCCCAAGCGGGCCTTTTTGTTTTCAGCCCCGATCGTTCCGCCGCAGCGTCCGCGGAAGCCACAAATCACCATGCCTCAAGTGAAGCTCACTTTCACATCCTCGCGATCAGCTTCCGCAGCTTGGAAGAGCGCGTGGGGTTGCAGCCCCATGAATCCGGCCACAAAGTTGGCGGGGATTTGTGCAATGCGGATATTGAAAACGTTGACGTCCTCATTGAAGCGGCTGCGTTGTCCGGCGATCTTCTCCTCGAGTTCCGTAATCCGGCCTTGCAGTTGCATGAAGTTCGTATTGGCCTTCAGGTCCGGATAGTTCTCCGCCACCGCAAACAAGGTCTTGAGAGCGCCGCTGACCATGCCATCGGCTTGCGTCTTTTCGGCGGGAGTGGTGGCGCGCATATAGGCGGTGCGCGCATCCGTTACGGCCTGCAAGGTTTTCTGCTCGTACTGCATATAGCCTTTGCAGGTGTCAATGAGCTTGGGCAGTTCGTCGTGCCGCTGTTTAAGCAGCACATCAATGTTGGCGAAAGAGCGGTCGATGTCATTCTTCAGAGTCACCAGGCTGTTGTAAATGCCGACAAGATACATGATCAGCCCAATGACGACAATAGCTACAACCACCAATACGGCGATGATCACGGCTGCGAGTACCATATCCAGCTCCTTTCGGGTGAAAGCGCAAAGGGGCAGAAACCTGATGGGGAGTCCCGCCCCCACAGGGGTTTACGTCATCTTCACATCGACGTCTTGGCGATCTTCCTCCGTCACTTTGAACAGGTCATGATGTTGCAGGTGCATCATGCCGGCGATGAACACGTCTGGCACCTGTTGAATGCGAATGTTGAAGGTGTTGACGTCATCGTTGAAGAACTCGCGCCGATCGGCGATTTTTTCTTCCAGCTCCGAGATGCGTTTCTGGAGTTGCATGAAATTGTTGTTGGCCTTCAGCTCCGGATAGTTCTCCGACACGGCGAACAGACTCTTGAGCGCACCGGAAATCATGTTGTCGGCCTGGGCCTTCTCTCCCACGGAATTGGCTTTCATGAATGCCGTCCGGGCTTCGGTGATGAGCTGAAAGGTTTTTTGTTCATACTGCATGTAACCTTTGCAAGTCTCGATCAACTTGGGCAGTTCGTCGTGCCGTTGCTTCAGCAGGACATCGATATTCGCCCAGGCTTTGTCGATATCGTTTTTCAAACGCACCAAGCTGTTGTATATGGTAATGAGGTAAGCGAAGATCCCCACCACGAAGAGGATCACGACCAGTCCCACCAAAATTGCTATGCCCATCGAATGGTTTCTCCTTTGGCTTCAGAATGCTCCGTGTTTTGCCAGGAAGATACCCAGGCAAAACACGGCCAGAAACGCGCCGCCGAAAATATACTGGGCCGCGCGATTGCGCAGCGTCCGTCGGATTTCCTTTTCACTTCGCCAGGTGAGCAAAAAGGTTGGCTCGTTCGTTCCCTTCACGATCATATTGCGGTCGTGTTCGTCCTTGGGTGTGGGGTTTTCCACGCAGGTTCCCGTAAGGTCGTACCAGTGGCCAGGGAGAACCAAATACTCGCTCAAGCGGTAGCGGTTAGAAGACCCACTGCCGAGGTTGATGCCACCCCCAAGACTGAGGAGGCTTCCACCACTCAATGAAAAGGAGCTGCCTGATCTGCCCAGTGCCGATTGCGCGTAAGAAAAAAGGTCGGCTTCGGAGGCCATCGCTCCAGTGGCCACCGTGGGAGCACCTATGCCGGAGAACATCCGCCCCAGAGATCCTCCCAGGCCACCTCCCGTTTGCACTTTCGCGGTCTGGATCAGATCGTATTCCGCATGGTGTGCGTCCACCAGCACTTTGCCAGACGCGTCTTCAAGATAGAACTTCGGTCCATCTGCGTCGGTGGCGGCGTGCGACCAGTGGCCGCCATTCTTGTCCCTAATCCAACGCTCGATTTCGACTTGGTAGAAACAGCAGGGAGTGCGCGTAACTGGGCTCGGAACCATCTGGTCAGCTCTGGCCTTTCCGTGGATTTCCACCAGGCCCATGGCGACACTGCGAATCGGGATTTCGGGAGTGTCCATCAACACGCGATACTCGCGAAAGGTGCGAAAGCCTTTGTAAAAGTAGTACAGTCCCGCGCCAAAACCCACCGCCAGCCACACATCTATCTTAGTCGAAGCGTCTGATGACATAGGATGACCAGAAGTTCTGGCCATCCTACTTGACGCGCCAGGAAAAGGCAAGCGCGGCATCCTACCGAGCGGCACAGCCAGTTACAGGCGGGGGGGCCTGCGATTCCCCCGGTATTTCACGGATTGAATTCAACGCTGCGCCGGAGAGTTTTTTGTCTTCCCGTGCATAAGTGACTTGCACTTGGTCTACCCATGCGGCTATCTCTTCAGTATTATGATCATGGGCCGCTTCGACCTCTCTTCGAGTGCGGGTAAGTCGCCCTCAGAAGGGCTGAGGACCGGGAACGCTGTAATGCTACAGTTTCGCATTCTGGAACACACGGCCGATGTGGGTTTCGAATCGTTCGGATCGACCCGCGAGGAAGTCTTTGTCAATGCCGCTCGCGCATTGATTCACTTGATTGTAGAATTGGACACGATCGATCCTCGCGAGGAGGTATCCGTTCAGGTGCAGGGACCTGATCCCGAGAGCGTTCTCGTGAACTGGCTGAGCGAGCTTTTGTATCTGCACGACGCCGAGGGGTGGCTCTTCCGGGATTTTGAGATCCAGAGCCTTCAGGACGATTCGCTGAGCGCACTGGCGCGCGGCGAAAAATTCCAGCGGTCACGGCACCAGGCCAAACTGCTGGTCAAGGCCATTACTTATCATCAACTCGCGCTGGAAAAAACCCCGCGGGGTTGGCGAGCGCAAGTTTATGTGGATATCTAAGGACCATCGAAAGTTGAAAGTTTTCGCCTTGGGCTGCTTGATGGCGGCCTTCGGCTTTATGCCTTCTCCTCGCGGCCTGTCTGCCTCCTTGCTGCTTTATAGTGTCCAAGAGGTCAAACCCAAAGTTTTCGCATGGATTCCTGACGATGTGATCGATCAGGAATGCGATCCCCTCTTCACCCGGGCGGCGGCGGCGGGATTCATCGTGACCGAAGAGGGCGTGGTCGTGGTCGATACCTCCAATAGTCCGATGCACGCTCGCGACCTTCTCTATGAAATTCGCCGGCGCACCGATTTCCCCATCCGCTACGTCATCAACACCAGCTCGGCAGCCGACCATATGTTGGGCAACGAAGTTTTCACCGATGAACAAGCCACGTTGATTTCCACCGAGGCGGCGCAAGCGGAAATGCTACAGTACCGCCAGGAGCTTTTCGATCGCATGCACGCTCAAGAGGGCTGGCGGCTGCAAGCGCGCATGCGGGGCTTCCACGTAACGCCTTCCACTCAAACCTTCGATGAAAAGATGACACTCAACATGGGCGACCAGGAAATCCGCATAGTCAGCCTGCTGCGCGGCGAGGCTTCCCCCGAGGACGCCGTCGTGTATTTGCCTTCCGCGAAAACGCTCTTCCTCGGAGAGCTGTACGACAACCAATATTTCCCGCGAGTTGGTGCGCGCAACGTTCACCGCTGGATCGAGGTGTTGCGGCAAGTCGAGAGCTGGGACGTTGACACGTATGTTCCCGGTCACGGCGCTCCCGGCAGCAAGAAGGACTTGGTGGATTTCCGCAAGTTCCTGGAATGGCTCGTCGCCCAGGTGGAGATGCGCCTCAAGCAGGGACAAACCCCCGAGGACGTGCAGAAGGACCTGTGGCTCCCGAAAACCTACAACTGGCACGCCCCAGACCTGGCGTCGGATACCGTCGCGGATGTCTGCCGGCAGCTCGCCCCCCAGCACGCGCCCTCCGCTTCGGCTCAGCCCGGGCGTTAGATTCCCATGGCAATGCAGAGCGCTGCCGCATCGCCGATACTCTCCCCAAGTTCGGCCGGGATTACCTGGCACGTGCGCGCCGGCAATTCCAGCGCTTCACGCTTGATGACGCGGCGAGCGGGTTCGAGGAGCAAATCGCCCAAGCGCATGGCCAGCCCGCCGATCACGATGCGGTCGGGATTCAGCAGATCGACCAGGATGGCCAATACTTCTCCCAGCTTCTCGCCGGTGGTTTCGAGAACCTCCAGCGCGACTTTGTCGCCCTGCCGTGCCGCCGTGCCGATATCCTTCGCGGTAATCGGGCCCCCCGATCGATATAATTTCGCCAGGCGAGTAGGGCGCTTTTTCTTGATGGCCGCAGCTACTGCCTGCTGCGCCACCTGCGCCATGCCCCCACCGCTTGCCCAACCTTCCGCGGAGCCTTTCTTGTTATGCCCGATGGGGCCCGTACGGGTCAGGCGAAGGTGGCCAACTTCACCTGCCAGGTCGTTGCTGCCGCGGTAGAGCCGCCCGTCGGTAATGACGCCGGCGCCCAGGCCAGTGCCCATGGTGAGGAACACCATGTTCTGGCAGCCTTTCCCGGCTCCGAATCGATGTTCCGCCACGGCCCCGGCGTTCGCGTCATTTTCGATCAAACATTCCGCCTGGAATTCGCGCTCCAGGATGGCCTTGATCGGCACGTCATCCCAAGTGGGTAGATTGGGGGGCGACTGGATGATCCCCTGCACGCGGTCCAGCGGGCCTCCACAACTTACGCCCAGCCGCGCGATGGCGGCGATATCAGAGCCTTGCTCCGCCAGCATCTCGCGAATTCCCGACTTAATCAATTCCAGCGCTCGCTCCGGCCCTTGGGCGGGGCGGGTGGCGAACTCCTTGCGCGCGATGACTTCCGGCGGGGTTGAGGAAAGGAGGACGGCGGTTTTCGTGCCGCCGATATCGATTCCGACCAGCAGCTTGCTTTCCGAAATACTCACGGGCACTCTCCTGTTTCAGGGCGGTTGGGTCGAAGGGTGCTTGCCTTCCGACCCATTGGCAACGAATTCGTCCGGCGCACACGCCGTCAGCCGGCGGGAAGTATGAACTATACTTGCAAATTCCTCCCCATGGAATATGCTCTTGGTTGGGCCAGAGAATCGGTGAAGCATATCCGTAACGGAGGAGAACCATGACCTATTCGCGAAGAGATATGTGCCTGCTGGTTACCGCACTTGCCGCATCCCCGGCGGTTGCGGGGCAGCAGACGGCGCTCCCGAGTAAAGCATTTCCCTACGAAGAAATGCCTGTGAAAAAAACGAACGGGCATGAATCGCGCGCCATTCTTTCCGGGGAACTGCATACCGGCTGTTACCTGGAAGTCCACCAGACCCGGCTGGCGCCCGGGGCAATGCCCCACCCGCCGCATCACCACGTACACGAGGAGATGTTCCTGATCAGGGAAGGAACCCTCGAGGTGACAATCAAAGGGCAAAAAACTCGCTTGGGCCCAGGCTCGGTGGGCTTTGCGGGATCGAACGACGAACATGGAGTCCGCAACATCGGCACAACTCCCACGGAGTACTTTGTGGTCGCATTCGGAAAAGACGCGTAGCCACGAGCTGATTTTGGATTCTGAGGCTGGGCCTGCTCCCGTTGACAATCCAAAATCCAAAATCGCAAATCCAAAATCAAGATGCCTTAGGCAAGTGTGCCAGCGCCTCGCGAATTTTTTCCGCCGGATATTCGTAATCGGAAAGCTCGCCGGCAAAATACTTCTCGTACGCAGCCATATCAAAGTGTCCATGACCGCTGAGGTTGAAGAGGATGGTTTTCTCTTTGTCCTCTTCCTTGGCCTTCAGCGCTTCGTCGACCACGCAGCAGACGGCGTGGGAAGTTTCCGGCGCCACGATCAGGCCCTCGGCGCGCGCGAACGCGAGCGCGGCTTCAAAGCACTTCAATTGGGGATAGCTCACCGCCTCCACGATGCCCTCACGGTGGAGCAGGCTCACCAGGGGAGCCATCCCGTGGTAACGCAGGCCGCCCGCGTGGATGCCGGGCGGGATGAAGTCGTGCCCCAGCGTGTCCATCTTGAGCAGGGGAGTCATGCCGCTCTTATCGCCGAAATCGTAAGCGTAAATGCCCTTGGTCATGGTGGGACACGCGGCGGGCTCGACCGCGACCAGACGAAGGTTCTTGCCCGCGGCCTTTTCCGGCACAAACGGGAATGCCAGACCGGCGAAGTTGCTCCCGCCGCCGCAACAGCCGATCACGATGTCCGGCGAAGCTCCGGCGAGTTTCATCTGGGCAATGGCTTCCTGCCCGATCACAGTTTGATGCAGCAGCACGTGGTTCAGCACGCTGCCCAGCGAATAGTTGGTGTCCTCGTGAGTGGCGGCGTCTTCCACCGCTTCGCTGATGGCGATGCCCAGGCTGCCCGGGGTCTCGGGGTCTTCCGCCAAGATCTTCCGCCCGGCTTGCGTCAGGTCACTGGGGGAAGGAACGCATTTCGCGCCCCAGCATTCCATCATGGTGCGGCGATGCGGCTTCTGATAGAAGCTGCACTTCACCATGTAGACCATGCACT
>JBEKNU010000002.1:0-90946 GCA_049522495.1 Terriglobia bacterium | reverse complement strand
GCTGCGAAAAGCCTATGGCTTTCGTACCTTCCGCGCCGCTGAAGTCGCTCTCTACCATACTCTTGGAGCTCTACCTGAACCACAGTCTACCCACAGATTCTGCTGAGGAACCAAAAAATCCCCCTGAAAATAGGGGGGCGGAGTTTGAAAGTTATTGAAAACAAATGGAGAAAAAATGTCAGTCTTTCGTCTTGCCAAGATATTATTGAAAATAAACGATTTAGAGTGTTCTTGCCAAGATGTTACTGAAAAGAAAGTAAGTTATGGAAAATGAAGGTGACGAGTGGCGAGCGACAAGAGAAGGCAAAACCCGAGGGCGGAAAGACGGGTAGGGCGAGATTCTTCGCAGGGCTCAGGGTAACAACATAGGCAGAGTTCAGACGTCTGCGGACGTATTGCGTCCTGCCGGCTACTGCTTACTGCTTTCCCGACCCGAAGGGGGTTTCCATTCCGCTTTGGGCGGCGCGGAGGGCCATGGGGTAGGCGGCGGCGGTCAGCAAGGCGGCGTGGTAATGGGCTAGGGCAGCATCGCGTTTGCCGTTCAAATCATCGAGCCGTGCCAGGTAGATATGCGACCAGGTAACAATGCGCAGGTCGTGGGTGGTGGAGAGGGCTTTCTGGAAGTACTCTTCCGCCAAATCGGGCTTTCGCGTGTTGGCGTAGACCACGGCCAGTCCATAGATGGCGCGGTCGCTATTGGGATTATCCTTGTCCAACACCTCGCGGTAGGCGGCCTTGGCTTCCAGATATTTTCCCTGGAAAAACTGGTTATCGCCCTGGTCGAGGAGCCGCTCTTCCTCCGATTGCGCCGGCGCCACCGTGACGATGACTGGGGCGGGCGGTTTGGTGTCAAAGTGGACCGTAAACAGCCGCCGCTGCTCCGCTTTGATATCGATGGTGAGGATCATGGGCTTGTAGTAAGCGGTCATGGAATCGACCTGCTTCTCGAAAACGACAAGCGAGTCGTAAAAATAATGAACAAGGATCAGTCCCTGCGAAGTCATCTCATCCAATTTCTTCTGCGCATTCGCCGCCGGAACTTTATCCATGCGGAGTTCCAGGGCGCGAATCAGGCACTCCGTGACCAGCAGGCCAAAATCCTCCTTAAAGTCCAATCCCAGCAAGGGCGCCTGCCGGGCATAAGAGCTGAGGGCGATCTTCTGCTCAATTTCAAAGCCATACTTGGCGGCCAGGGGGTCGAGAAGAAAGTGCATGTATTGAAAGCGAATTTCGTCGAGCTTCAGGTCCCGGGAAGGCGTGACCACCAGGAAATAGTTCAGGCCGTAAATCCGCGCGTGCACCTGCTCGGGCGCGCCCATCAGGTCAATATAAATGGCGTAAGTCCGGCCCAAGTAGCCGCCGGCGGGAAACCGCAGGTAGCCTTCCGTCTGCACAAAGCTTTGGCGGACCTCCTCGGTATAACGGGCCACGGCCGCATCGTATTGCTTGTGGACCTGCGACCAGATGATCAGCATTTTGGCCTGGGCGTAAAAAGTTCGAAGGAGGGGGAGAAACCCCACCACGTCACGCGCGTCGGGAGGGAGTTCTTCGGCTTTGACCGTCAGGCCGAAGTCCGGCGGCGAGCCCACCAGCAGAGCAAGGGAAATGTATTGTCCCAGTTCCCGGCTCGGATCATCTTTCACCCGATGCAGGGCGTAGAACTTTTTGAGTTCCGGGAGGATGGGAGCATTCTGCGCCTGAAGGTATTCCCGCACTATGCGCCGCGTGTCGCCGGCGCCGCTTGCCCCCATGCCCGCATCGTACCCCGCGGCATTCAACGCGGCCAGCACGCAGAAGAGCTGCTCGTTCGATTCCAGCAGAACGTTTCCCGCCGACTGCGGACGGGCGGGAGTGGGCGTCATCAGCACGGCCAGAAACGCCGCGAGGAGACACCACACCCCGTGGCGCGGCGGTCCGCCAAGGTCGCGGGCGAAAGGCGCCTCCCGGGCACACAAATGCTCCATCGAAGGTCGGAGGTGCAATGAAAGAACTGGAATCAAAGGCAAACGGACTACCCTCGGACCGTGATTCGCCGCAGGGATAGAACCACTTCCCCATCCGTTGGCTTGCCGAACATGGTGGCGGGTTGGTAGACGCTAAAGTAGATCATCCGGTCCAGGCGCTGCATGAGCTCCGGCGAACCCTGGCCGGAAAGAACTCGATACCCTTTCACGCGGCCGTGGGCGTTAATCTGGGTCACCAGCACCAAGCCATTATCACCGGTGTTGAAATCCATGGGCGCCAGTTCCTGCACGCGCGCCGGCGTGACCACCTGCACCGAAACGTCGGGGATGTTCGTGATCGGAACCACCTCCGACCCCATGAACAGGCAAAAACAGATCACCGCCGTCAACACCCCTCCGGTCGCCGGTATCAGCAGGGGCTTGAGGGCATTCTCCAGACGCACCCAGAGATGGGACAGGGGATTCCTGTGGAGCCTTTGTGACAATTGCACCCGCAAACGCAGCGCCAGCTCGGCGGAAACCTGCCGGCGGGGGAGCGCCCGCAACTGCTCCTGCACCGATTGCCATTGTTCGAGCTGTTCCTCGCAAACTTCGCAGAAGGACAGGTGGTAGCGGATCGCCTTCCTTGCTTCCGGCGTGCACCGGTCGTCAAGATAATCCGAGAAGTGATTCCGAATTTCCACGCAGGTCTCAAACATGTTCGTAGCCCACATAGCCCGCCAACTTTCGACGGAGCAGTTCCCGGCCGCGCAACAGCCGGGATTTAACGGTTCCTTCCGCCAAACCCAGCACTTGCGCGATTTCTTCGTAAGGCAGCTCCTCGATTTCGCGCAATACCACGACGGTGCGGTACGGTGGCGCCAGGCTCGCCAGAGCTTGCTTTATCACCACTTCCCTCTCCGCCTGCTCGAAAACCTGATAAGGGCTGCGCTCACCCGAGGCGGCTTGCGAGGCCGCGGCAGCCGAGGGAGATTCGGTGTCATCCATGGAAACCGGCTCGCGCCAATGACGCCGAATCCAACTCCGGCGATGGTTCGATGCTTCGTGAACAGCAATGCGGTAGATCCAGGTTTTCAAACTGCTGTCGCCGTTAAACCCCTTGATCCCTTTGAAGACCTTTACAAAAACCTCTTGCAGAACATCCGAGGCGTCGGCGGAGTTCTCCACAATGTGCGAGACCAGGTTGAAAACTGGATTCTGATAAAGCGTCAACAGGTAGGCAAACGCCTCTTCGGAGCCCGCGCACAGTTCGGCTACGAATGCCGCTTCCTCGTCCACTGCCGGCAACGTGTGCTCGAGCGTGATCCCTACCGACCGGGCGGTGCTCATAACGCCCTCAATATACCAGTTCCGAACCCGAGCTTCAATACCTCGACTTCGTGCGTGCCTCTCTTTCTGCTTAGAGTGACACCGCAGGCCAAAGGTTTGTTCCAAAAAGTTGCGGGTCGGCATAATACCTTATGGTGCTACTGTAAGATCTTGAAAAGACTGCTGTAATCATCTGTCCATAGAAGCTGGGGGCTGGTGGCCCCGAGAAGGGTTCCAGCTTTCTCGATCTCGGATTTGCCCAGAAAGCCTTGCGGGTTCCCTACCAGAACCCATGTCGCCCGAGAGATTCCACGCGCACCGTCGGGCTCGTTATTTACCAACACCGCTTCTTTGCCGAGCCGATGTGCCGCGCCGGCAACCACGGGCGAGAGGTTCAAAAATTGGTTGGAAATATGCACTGCCAGCACGCCGTCGGATTGGAGGTGGCGAAAGTACAACTCAAAGGCTTCGCGCGTCAGCAAATGAACAGGGATGGAGTCGCCGGAGAAGGCATCCACCACAAGCACATCAAATCCTTGCGGCCGTTCTTGCTCCAAGGACAGGCGTCCATCACCCAAGACGACGTCGATCTTCGCTTCCGAGTCGCGCAGGAAGCTGAAATCCTGATTCGCGATCTGAAGAACCAGCGGATTGATCTCATAGAACCTATATCGGTCACCCCGCCTTCCATAGGCGGCAAGCGTGCCAACCCCGAGTCCGATCACTCCCACATCGAGAGGAGTTGTCACCCGCGCCGCCTTCAGGGCGATCCCTATTCCGGATTCCGGACCATAGTAGGAGGTGGGCTGGTCCCGGCGGGCCGGCGAAAGAAATTGCAGCCCATGATCGATCGTGCCGTTCATCAGCTTCTCGAATCGGGGATCCTCATCGAGCGGCCGCGAAGCTCCGCCCTTCACCATCACAATGTTCGCCGCCACATTGTCAACCACGCGCAACACGCCGTAGAAGTTGCGCACCATCACGCGAGCACCTTGGGCCTCCTCTTGAGCCGTAACGCCAAGGCTCACAATGATGGTGAGCGCCAGGGCAACCATCACCAGCCAGGCGGGTTGCCAACGCGCGCGATAAAATGGGCTGGCGGGGTCGCGATGATGAACCACCAGAACCAGGAGGGCACAGAACCCTATGGCCATCCGCAGTTCATAATCCCCGGAGAATAGACGCGGAGCCACCAGGGCGACGAAAAGCGCCCCCATTGCACCCCCCAGAGAACACATCAGGTAGAACGAAGTGAGGTGCGCGGGGTGTGGCTTCAGCCGGGCCAACTCGCCATGACAGAACATGCAACCTACGAATAGACAGCAACAGAAGAGAGGGATCGACAGGCGGATAGGCAGGCCTGCAAACGCTGGCACCAGGGAGTAGGCCATGGCCCCCAATGCCACGCCGAGCAGCCGGAGAAAGAAGTCTCGCCGGTACCAAGCTCGGCCTTCAAAACATAATATGAACGTAAGCAGGTACAAAGCGAGAGGGATCACCCAGAGAAGTGGAACGGAAGCAATATTTTGAGAGATGTGGTGGGTGATGGCAAGCAGAAGCGCTGAGCCGCACGCGGCCAGGCTGATCCATAGAGTTTGCAATTTCCAATGAGGAGGAGTCGGGGACTCGGGTCGTCCGCCTATAGGATCTCTGCGGGAAGAAGAAAGTGCGATCGCCACACACAAAAGAGCGACAGCAGCGTATGCCCACGACCATCCGACTGCTTGATGCGTAGTGGCAATCCACGGCTCCACCAGTATCGGGTAGCTCACTAAGGCCAGCATCGAGCCCGTGTTCGAGACTGCGTAAAAGCGATAGGGAGCGGCGCCCGCGTCATTCTGGACACACCACGCTTGCAACAGCGGGCTGGTGGAGGACAGAAGAAAGTAGGGCAGGCCAACCGTGACCCCCAATAACCAGAGTATATGGAACGCCGGATCGGAGGTTGCCGAAGGTTTCCAGGACACCCTGGGCAGAATAGGCAGCACTAAGAGGCTGGCGATGAGAAGCGCCGCATGGACGCGGATCTGAGAGCGCGCGCGTAATTTCCGCGTCAACAAATGAGCATAAAAATATCCGAGCAGGAGCACGACCTGGAAAAACAACAGGCAAATGATCCAAACTCCGGCGGCGCCACCAAACCAGGGCAGGATCATTTTTCCCAGGATGGGCTGTACTTGGAACAAGAGGAACGCGCTCGAAAAAATCACGAGCCCATAAATGAACCTGGAAATCATACTTAGGAGGCACCCATGCGAGCCGGACTTTCCACTTCAAGTTTCGACCCACCGATAACATACACCGGACCGGCTCTGAACGCCAACCGCCGCGTTAGGCGATGGTAAGCAACGCCGCCTTACGCCCAGCTTCCGCTGCAAACGGGGCGCACCCTCTGTTGACACCCCCCGGAGCGCGTGTTACAAATAGAAGGCTATTGATTTTCCACTGGGGGCCTGTGGCGCAGTTGGGAGCGCGCATGACTGGCAGTCATGAGGTCGAGAGTTCGAACCTCTCCAGGTCCACCAACTAACCCCCTGATCCTGCTCTATTAGTTCGATAGATTGGGTCCCTGCGTGGGCGGGTAAAGGTTCGTGGTGACCAACTTCGGCGACCAGTATCTGGAAAGCTTGCTCGATTGCCACGGCCTGCGGGTGGAGGCACCATTGGGTTATCGCGGTGTTGGAATGGCCCATAAAGCGAGCCCCCTCCCGGTTGCGCATTTTTGCCCAATGCCCACCCTATCGGCAGCAGGAGACTTCGCCTGGCCGATGACCAGGCTCATCAAGGTTCTCTGGAGATGCCGGTGATGAAATAGGCTACGGCCACGGATCGAAGCCGATGAGAAGAGAAATGCCTTCGGGGGCCATCCGCCCTGGCGGGGGTCAATCGCCCCAGTCGCACAAGGACTCGACGAATGCCGCGGACCCGTCGCGCAGCCAACCGTCGAGCTGTGCCGGTTCTTTGAGTTGTTGTCCACGTCTGCGCGGCACGGCCACAAAGCGGCACGGAAGTTCCGAAAGGCTGGTCATGTCGCCCCACAGCTTTTCAAACTGCGTCACCGGCAAGACGTCTTCCTGCCCTTTCCCCCAGCGTTTCTTGACGTCCTTCAGCGTGATGTAGGTAGGCATGCGGGCGGCCAGAGTTCGCACCGCGTTGTTCACCCGTTCCGGAGAGGTAAGATCATCGCGGGTCAGCCCGAACAAGGTGAGGAGTCGGTCGATATCGATCCAATAGGTCGCACTGTTGTACCAGGAGAGGAGCGATTCGATCTCTTCGCTGGGAAGCGCGAGACCTTCAATCAGGCGCACGCGGCCGTCGACGCGGGCCAACCCGCCGCCGCGGTCTTCCACCTGCCGCGCAATAACCTCAGTGGTAAGCGCTGCCCCCTCCGCGATGTGGTAACCCAGCAACCCCGGGGCGACGTCGGCTCCCGTGGTATCGATGTTGTGAACCATCAGATATTTCAAACGGGGCCTTTCCTGTAACAACCGCAGAAGCGCGCCGTTTCGAAACATGTTGGGCACTTCGTACCAGTGGCCGACCGGGTGCAGAGATTGCATCGGCAGGTTATCAGTATAGCTGGCGCCTTCGCCCATGTGCCGGGCCCACGCGATGAGTGTGGCGCGCAAGCTGTCGCGAACCTTTTGCGCCTGCTCGTCGAGCATTTGTTGCGGCATTTCTTCCCAGGCAAACCGCAAGTCCCTTTCCATGGGCACAAAGCGCAGCCCGATGGAGCGTCCGGGTGAAATCAGTAAGGGGCCAGGGTAGCCGTAGTTGCGCTCCGCGCGGAGGTGCGCCTGGATGGCATCGTGCGTCAGATAGCTGGTGCTGATGACGTGGGGCAGAGCCGTGCCGCAGATGCGGCCCGTGCGGCGGCTGCGAGCCAGGTGCACCTCGATGAAGCTGCGGTGCTTACCCCCCAATCGGCAAAAGGGATTGATCGCCTTGACGACGCCCGCGCCTCTTGTCCAACGGCTGCCCGCGCCGCCGGCAAACGAAACCACCGCCACCATTCCCGCCGCCAGGGCATCCTTGCCGATTTGCTGGTATTTCAATGGGACACCCTCGGTGGCGTCAAAGAGATCTTGGGCGCCAACGTCGGTGATCAGGCTGCTGATGGGAAGGCGATTCTGGGCCAGCCCCACGCGGCCGCTGCGCAAATCCGCCTGGATCTGCTCGTGTTCCACACGATCAAAACCATGCGCTTCGAGCAGCGCGTCGAGGCTTTGGGAGCGATCGGCTTTTTCCGGGCTCTGCGGGATAAGGTGCTCGAAGACGCGCTGCACCATCCCTTGGAATTCCGGCACGGTGTGGCAGGCGGCGGTGAAGCGTTCGAGCTCAATGCGGCGCACGGGCGAAAGCAGACGGGATTCCATGCGAAGAAGCGAGGGGACAGCCATTTGGTAGTAGCCCGCCGGCATCAGCGCAGAGTCGCCTTCGAGAAGCGTGGCCTGAGTGCCATATTCATTGACCGCAAAATCGTAGACCACGGGTTCCATGGCGAAGGGCACCGCATGTTCCATCTCCCGCTTCGTGGCGCTCATGATGGCCTGCAAGCGCTCCTGTGCCGGCACTCTCAAATGCGGAGCAAAAAGAAACCCCATGCCTCCGCCCGACATTCCCCCGAGCATCCAGAAGCCCCAGAAGTCATCGCCCATCTCCCCGCGCACGCGGCGAATCAGCGTGTCAGTGTAGAGATTTCCAGCCCAGGGAATTATGGTTTGAATGGGGCCGTCAAAGTTCCGCTCGGTGCAGGAACCCAGGGAGCGTATGTCTCCGCTCTTCAAACGAGTTATGAGGTCATCGAAGATCCGACCGGCTTCGGTCCGGCTGCGCCACTCACTTTCGGAACGAAGCAGGTATTTCTCCGTCACCATCTCCAGGATCGGACCTACATCCTGTGCCATGCCGCCGTGGACGAGCACCAGGCTTTGCTGAAGTTGCTGGCGCGTTTCCGCTGAAACCTCCTGGGGGCCAAGAATCTGGTGGTTCGGCAACAGCCGGCCGCGGCTGATGCCGAATTCCGGGTCGCCCTCCTGGGCTTGGACCCCGTGAATCAGCTTGATTCCCGGCCACACCCCGCCGGAATCCTGCCAGCCCCCTCCCGAGCCCCCAAGCCATTCGCCCAGAATGGCGCGCGCTGCCACCAAGCGGCGGTCATCTTCGGAAAGGCCGCGCGTGAGCGTGCGGATCTGGTTTGTGGCGCGCATGCACAAGGAAATGAGGCAGGCCAGAAGGCTGGTGGACACCGCCAGGCGTGAGCCGCGGGGAATATCGTTCACCTTCGTGACGATTTCGATGCCGTGACCGGGCTGACCCGTCAAATGGGTCAGGATGTCAGTAAGGGGCTGAGTGGCGCCCTCCATCCCCGGGGGTACGATGCCGGAGGCAATAACCCCGGCCTTGAGCAGGCCCAGGTAGTCGTGCGCAAAATCGAAAAGTTCAGCAATTGAGCTGAGTTCGGCGCTGCACTGAAGGTCAACGCTGACCAGGCGTAGCACCGGCTGATCGATGACGCGGAACCATGCTTCAACGGGAGGCTTGGGGGCGCCAGCGGTGCGCACGGTCAAGTCGATGGAAATGTTGAGCACGCGGGCGCCTTCGGGGAAATCCATACCCAAGAAGAAAATATCGCTCCACCCGCTATGGCTCAAGTCCATGCGTACCGGCGTAGACTCGCGCAGGACGGGGAAGAGTTGATCGGGGGTCTGGCGCTTCAGAAGCTCTGGGCGAATTCGCAGCGGCACGTCTTCAGGATGGGCGGCGCGGAACATCCACTGATTGCCGCGGAGCGAGCGCACGCTGCGTCGCACCTGGTCAGCGAGAGTCTGAAAACCCAGTGAGCGGTAACCGGCGGCGAGCGCGCTGGAAAGGGCAGCGCTCGGTCCGGTGGCGGCCTGCGCGGTCAGGAAAATATCAAGGGCTTCTTCGAACCTGCGCTTTAGGAGGTTGGTGTAACCCGCGAAAGGAAGTAGTGCGTGTGAAGCCGCTAACTTGCGTGTAGAAATGTGAAAGCGATGTATGGCATACAGGAAAAACAGGGCTCGCACGCGCTCGTAAAGATTGTCGCTGCTTCGCCGGAAGCGGTCGAGCGCCTCGCATTCGAGCAGTAGTTCTTCCAGCGTCGCAGCCCGGCACAGCGCGTCCAGCGAGCGATTGCGGGTCTCGGGATCGCGAGCGGTTATGACCTCGGTAAGCAGGCTCACCCCTTGCCCCCGGCAGACGGAGTGGTCATCTCACGCCCCGCCAGCAGTTCCAGCAGGTGCGTAAGCACCTCATCGCGGTCGCGACCGTTAAGCGCCAGGGCCAGTTGCGCAGTGAGCAATCCGTAACGAGCGCCAAGATCGTAACGCCGGCCAGTGTCTTCCAGCGCCAGGTACTGCTCCTGCCGGGCGAGTTCGGCGAGAGCCGCGGAAAGCGTGAGGGTGCGGCTTGGGTCGCTCGCCAGCATCCGCCCCAGGAGGTCCATCACCGTGGGGGTGAAAACGTGAATGCCAAAAAAACAGAGGTAGTAGCCCGCGCGGATTCCCGGCACCATAAGGCGCTGTTCGGCCTCAGTAGGTGTAGGTTTCTCGATGACCGTCTCCACGCGATAAACGCCGGGCCGGCCGGACATGCGGCGTCCCGCCACGGCGCCAAACCGGGTGAGCAGGCTTTCGCGCGTGGGCTGAACCCCGGAGGCGGAGCACGACTCGATTTCAGCCAACTCCACTAGGCGCTGCACCCCGGGCTTTGTTTCACTCACGTATAGGTGATCTCCCACCATGTGCAGGAAGGGTTCATCGGCCACAAATTCGCGCGTACAGTAAATGGCGTGGCCATATCCTCGCGGTGGCTGCTGCTGGGGCACGAATCGCACCGCGCCGGCCAGATTTCCGGCGGCTTGCGCATAACGGGTTTCGTCGCCAGGCCAGACCACGACGCAGATCTCGCCAATATTGGCGGTGAGGGCCTGTTCGATCAGGATGGTCAGAACGGATTTTTCCGCTCCGTCGTGGATGAGGGTCTGGAGCGGAAGCGCCCGTTGATTCCCTCCCGCTGCTGTGATGACCGCCTTTCTGATCCGCACGTTTGACGCTCCTCTTCAGGGCTTGTGCCCAACTCCCTTGGTGAATCATGGCCCATAGCCAATTTACCGTTGGCGCTTCGAGAAGTGCTCCTCCCTTTCCGCGAGGGCTTCCAGCGGTTCCGGCCTGACGGCCGGCGTCTGATCAGGAGGTGAGTATTATACCCGACGCCGTAGGGTGACATGCGCAAGTATCATTGCTCGGCCCGGTTTTCTCAGTGCGCCCCAATGCCGCAGATCTCCGGTGCATGGAAGTGCCGCGGTCACGTGGGATTGGTGCCGGAATATGTTCAGAGATTGGGTCGGATGCTGTAGTTCCATTCAGGCAGGTTGTCGTGAGGCTGGAGGCGGAGGAGACGGCGTTGCCCAGGGGTGGGTTCGATGTCGGCAGGACAGTGAGCGGCGGTGAGGACGCAAGGCCCATAAAGGCCGCAGGGAAAGGCGACCCCGATCGCTTCTTTTCGATGAGCTTCGATGGCGCGGTGCCGGAGGTCTTCAGGAAGCGGGTATTTCAGCGCGCTGTGCGGCGAGAATCGACAGTAGATCCTGGTCGTACACGTGCTTCTTGGAGTCAGCGAGCCGGACAAATTCCTGGTAGAATCGGTTAAGCTCGTCACCCGAAAGTTCGTAGCCCATTTCCTTGAGTTTATGGGCAAGCGCGTACCGGCCTGAGTGTTTGCCCAGCACGATGCGGTTCGGTGGTACCCCCACCGTTTCCGGGGTCATGATTTCGTAGCAGAGCGGATTGCTGAGGATGCCATGTTGATGCATGCCGGCTTCGTGCGCAAAGGCATTCCGTCCCACGATTGCCTTGTTCGGTTGAGGTTCAAACCCCAGGATCTTCGCTAGCAAGCAACTGGTTGAGTAAATCTCCTCATGGCGAATGCCGGTTTCGACCGAATAGCGCTCACGGCGAACGTGCAACACCATGGCGATCTCCTCCAGGGAGGCGTTCCCGGCCCTCTCGCCTATGCCATTTACGGTGCACTCGACCTGCCGCGCGCCAGCCTCAACGCCGGCCAGAGAATTGGCAACCGCCAAGCCCAGATCGTTGTGGCAATGGACCGAGAGGGTGACGTGCTCCGCGCCCTGCAGGCGCTGTCGAATGACGCGGATCAGCTCCGCATATTCGGCAGGCGTGGTGTAGCCAACCGTGTCGCAGATGTTGAGCGTGGATGCTCCGGCTTCCACTACGGCCTGCAGTACATCGCACAAATAGCTTGGGTCAGAGCGGGTAGCGTCCTGGGGGGAAAATTCGACGTCGGCGCAGAGCGAGCGCGCATAAGCCACCATGCTTGCAGCTTTGTGCAGCGCTTCGTCCCGGCTGATTTTCAGGTCGAACGTCAGGTGAATGTCCGAAGTCGAAAGACAAGTGTGAATGCGCGGGCGCGGGGAATGGCTCAGCGCTTCCCAAGCCGCCTTAATGTCCTTTTCGGTGCACCGGGCGAACCCGGCAATGATCGGGCCTTCCACCTCGCCGGCGATGAGCCGCACCGCCTCAGCATCACCGGGTGAGGCAACCGGAAAACCAGCTTCGATGATATCCACTCCCAAGCGCTGCAGTTTCCGGGCGAGCAACAGCTTTTCTTCGATGTTCATGCTGCATCCGGGCGCCTGCTCCCCGTCACGAAGCGACGTATCGAAAATCAGCAACCTCTTGCGCTCCATAATCCCTCCCTCTCTGCAGCGTGGGCCCTATGTCGGGCTTTAACCTATTTGGTTTCTCTTTAACACACGCTGAGCTCCTAAGCCCACGCCTGGACGAGGGCTCGACGAACATACCTCTAGGATAGACGGGAATCTCACATGCTTTGCGCCCACAAAGTTCCAGCGGCTTCTATTCCCGACATGACAAAAATTTGCCCCGTGAAACCGCATATTCAGGCCAGACACATGGCAACGGACATGAATATGAGGGAGCGGCTGTGAGAAAAATAATCAGCTTGGGCGATGGTTAATCGCGTTGTCGATGGATCTTCTCAGGGCATCGGCCAAGTCCCTGACGAAAGGCTCGACCAGCATGCCGCCGGGGTAGACGGGCAGAACAACAATCTCTTGCCCGCCTTCCGCCAACTGATCCCATTTCACACTTGGATGGTTGAGCCTCCGATACTGCTTCTTGGGGCGAAAATCTGTGACCGTGCCGGGAAAGGGCTTGGGGATGTAATTCAAGCCTGCCCGGTCATTCGCCTGCCAGATCTGTCCTAACACGCGGGATTCTGACCCGGGCATCCGTGAGTGCTTGTCGAACTTGGCGAGCAGCATCCCTCGCCACACGGGGATCCGGCTGCGCAAGATCTTGGCCTTTTCCAAAAAGAACTTGCCCTTCCCTTTGGAATCTAGAGAAAGGAAATTGGCCGCATGAAATATCAGTGTCTCCACAGAGCGGTAAGTTCTATCCCAGATCGAAGGGCGGGGAACTTTGCACCAGTTTGACGTGTCGAACATTGCCAACAAGCCGATCTGTTCTCCCTCCGCTTGGAGCTGCTGCGCCACCTCATAGGCAATGGTCCCGCCCCCGCAGTATCCGCCGAGGAAATACGGCCCGTGTGGCCGCACCCTTTTAATCTCCTTGACGTAAAGGGTAGCCATGTCCTCGATTCTGGTAAGGGGCAAGCAACTCCCGTCCTGTCCCTGGGCTTGCAGACCGTAGAACGGTTGGTCAGAGCCCAGGTGTCGCGAAAGGTCTCGATAGATGAGGACGCCACCGCCAGCCCCATGAATACAAAAGAACGGAGGACGCGAGCCTGTGGGCTGAATTGTCACCAGCGGCGACCACCCGGACGTTGGGGCCTCCTGGCGGAGAACCTGAGCGAGCTGCGCAATTGTGGGAGCTCCGAGGAGCGTGGCGAGGGGCAACTTAACTTTCAGTACCTTCTCGATTTGAACGAAGATGTGAACAGCCAGAATTGAGTCCCCACCCAGATCGAAGAAATTGTCATGGATGCCAATTTTGTCGATGCCGAAAGACTCTCGCCAGAGGGTTGCGAGCTTTTTCTCCACGTCGGTTTGCGGAGCCACGTACTCACTTTGCAGCGCTGAATCTCTGGGAGCCAGCTCCTCCTGCGTCATCTCCGGTTCGACGGAGCGCGGCAGATTTTCTTGCTTTCGGATCAAGCCCGCGCGTGCCGCAAGATAACCTCGTGGTGGATCTACCGGCTCGACCCAATAACGCCGGCGCTCAAAGGGATAGGTCGGCAGAAGGACCCGATGGCGTCTCTCCTTTTCATGGAACCCGAACCAATCCACCTCAACCCCGGTCAACCAGAGCCGGCCGAGAGTGTTCAGAATAAAAGCAACATCCAAATCTTGCTCATGGGGGTGACGGATCGAGGAAAGTACTACCTTATGTTCCGATCCGTTCAGATGTTGTTTCACCAGCGTACTGAGCGTGTTTCCGGGACCCACCTCCAGAAAAACTCTGTTTGGCTCCTTCAACAATTCTCGAACCCCGTCGGAGAATCGGACGGTGTGGCGAAGGTGCCTCGCCCAGTATTCGGGGGCCACCGCTTCGTCCGGAGTAATCCACGTTCCGGTGACATTCGAAATGAAGGGAATTTGGGGAGGGTTCCTTCGCGTTCGTTTCACTTCGTCAGCAAATGCATCTATAACCGGGTCCATCATACTTGAATGAAAGGCGTGGGAGGTATGCAAGGGGCGGCAATCCACATTCCTTTCGGAAAGCCGCCCTTTGAAATCTTCCACAGCTTTGCCTGCGCCGGAAACGGTGCATAAGGAAGGGCTGTTGATCGCCGCCAGGGAAAGTTCATTGTCGATAAGCGACCGAATCGCGTCCTCCGGAAGCCGAACCGCCAGCATACTGCCACCGGGTAGACTCTGCATGAGCCGTCCCCTGGCGGCCACTAGCGCCAAGGCGTCTTCCAGGGAGAATACTCCTGCAAGGCAGGCGGCAACATACTCTCCGATGCTGTGCCCTACCATATCGGTCGAATGCACCCCCCATGCCATCCACAATCGCGCCAGGGCGTATTCCACGATGAATAGTGCGGGTTGGGTGATGGATGTTTGGCCCAGCCTTCGCGCGGCCTCTTCGACACCGGCAGCGTCCGCGTATAGGATCTGCCGTATATCGAGCGAAAGATGAGACTGAAGTATTTCCGCGCAGCGATCGATTTGTGCGCGAAATCTTGACTCGGTCCTATAAAGCTCCGACCCCATGCTCACATATTGTGCACCCTGTCCAGAAAACATGAATGTGACAGGGGGATTCCTTTTATCCTGGTAGGCGGTCGCCAGGGGTTTCGAGTCCGCCGCTGCAATCGCGGACAAGGCATCCTCAACATCCTGGCAGACGATGACCCTGCGGTGGTTGAAAGCTCTTCGACCTACCTGCAGGGTGTAGGCGGCATCCGGGAGGTTCAGATCGGGGTGGCTCTTAAAGAACTTGCTCAAATTCCCTGTGGCCGTTTCCAGAGCGGATCGGGTCTTGGCGGAGAGTACAAGCAGTTGGCAAGGCCGGGACGGACCCGAGGGTTCAGCTACAGGGGCCTCCTGGAGAATTACGTGGGCGTTTGTCCCTCCCACGCCGAATGCGCTGAGGCCGGCGCGTCGGGGGAGGCCATCGCTTTTCCATTCGGAAAGGGTCGAATTGACGTAGAACGGGCTGCTTGCAAAATCAATACTGGGATTCGGCTCATGGAAATGCAGGGTGGGAGGAATTTGCTGGTGCTTGAGCGCGAGAACGGTTTTGATCAGACCGGCCACGCCGGCCGCCGCATCCACGTGTCCGATGTTTGACTTCAGTGAACCCAGGGCACAGAAGCCCTTCTTCTGCGTTCCACTGCGAAAGGCATGGGTAAGGGCAGCAACTTCCGTAGGATCCCCAAGGGCAGTTCCGGTCCCGTGGGCCTCCACGTAGGTGATTGTCTCGGGCTGGACCCCGGCATTAGCCAGCGCCTCTACGATGACCTCAGACTGGCCGGTCACGCTGGGCGCCGTGTAACTCACCTTCAGGGAACCGTCATTGTTTGTTGCCGAGCCGAGGATCACCGCGTCAATTCGATCGCCATCCGCTAAAGCGTCTTTAAACCTTTTCAGCACCACGGCCCCCAACCCGTTGCCGAACACCGTTCCCTGCGCTTTGGCATCAAAGGGCCGGCAATGCCCATCCGGGGAAACGATCAGGCCCTCTCGATACCAGTAGCCGGCATGTTGTGGTACGCCGACCCTTACGCCCCCGGCCACGGCCATGTCACATTCAAAATTCAGCAAGCTCTGGCAGGCGAGATGGACGGCCACCAGGGAAGTGGAACAGAAGGTCCCGACGGTGTAACAGGCTCCCTTCAAATTCAGTTTATAGGCAACGAGCGTGGCCAAAGAATCTTGGGCGTTGGAGAGAAAGCCCTGATACATTTCGGCGAGGTCAAAGGCGTCCGGGTTCGCATAAAGGTTGTTAAGAAAATAACTGCTCATGCTTGCGCCGGCAAATAAACTGATGGCGCCCTTGTAGCGCTCCGGGTCGTACCCGGCCGCTTCGATCGCCTCCCACACGCATTCCAGGAAAAGGCGATGTTGCGGATCCATCGCTGCGGCCCCTCGCGGATTGAATCCGAAGAAGGCGGCATCAAAGAGCTCGACTCCCTCCAGTACGGAACCTGCTTTGACGTAGTGGTTGCTCTGCAGGGCTTTGGGATCAACCCCTGAGGCCAGCAATTGCTCATCGGTGAAGAAGGTGATGGACTCCACTCCATCCCGCAGATTATTCCAGAACGCTTCAATGTCCGGCGCACCGGCAAAGCGGCCGGCCATACCAATGATCGCTATCTCAGAACCGCTCCAGCGATCAGAGGTTTCTGGCTTCTTCACGGGCTGTACCCCATCCCCCGGCGTCATCCTCGAATGCGCTCCTTCCGTTTCTGTCCCCGGCTCCTGCTCTCGTCGAAGGATGATCCATCCCGCCCTCCTTGCCGTACCTTCTCGCTGAGCGAATGGACCGTGGGGTTTTCGAACAGGCTTGCCACGGAGAGTTCGATGGGAAATACGCTCTTCAAGCGGGCTACGAGGCTTGGTGCCAGCAACGAATGTCCGCCTAATTCGAAGAAATTGTCGTGGATCCCGATGTTGGCAATGCCAAGAAGTTCCTGCCAGATATCGGCAATGGTCTGCTCCGTTGAATTTCCGGGAACAACATAGTCACTGGACAGTTCAGGACGTGCGTGCGTCGGTTTGCCTAAAGGAGACTCCGTTTTCTGTTCTACAGCACCCGATTCCCCGCCCATATCGCTTCTTGGCATCAACGCGGTAAGGTCTTGTGACGGAGAGACGATCACTTGCGGATAGGGCCTCCCCAGAATCCTGCCAAATGCCTCTATTCCCTCGTCGGGCGACATTCCAAGCCGCAGAACCCGTTCTCTCTCCTCCTTGAGACGCAACGGCACTTCAGTGTTGACAGCCATACCAACTTCCTGCCAGAAACCCCAATCTATTGAGATGACGTTATTCTCTCTATGATACCTCTGCGCGTATGCATCCAAATAGGCATTCGCCGAGCAATAATCCACTCTTTTTATTCCCCCCACATGTACACTGAGGCTGGAGCAGAGGACGAAAAAATCCAACCTGCTTTCACGCAGCAGTTGACCGAGCAATAGAGTTCCCTCCACTTTCGGCGCCATAACGCCTGCTGCCACTTCAGGTTTTTTCTCCAGGATGGTGCCGGGATCGCCGATGCCTGCGGCGTGTATCACTCCATGGATTTTTCCAAATTGACCATGCGCTTGCTCAATGGCCGCCTTCATCTGATTGGCGTCGGTTACATCGGCCCTCAGAATTAGGACTTTTGCTCCTTGTTTCTCGATCAATTGTACCTTTCGAATCTTTCGGCTAACAGCATCCTGTTCCTCGTGCGTGTCCAGCCATTGTTGCCATTTTTCTCTGGCGGGCAGGCCGGTCCGTGAAATCAGAACAAGTTTTGCATGCACCGATTGAGCCAAATACTCGGCCAAAACCAGACCCATTCCGCCGAGACCACCCGTAATGAGATATACGCCTCCTTCTCTTAACGGGGATTTGGAACGGTCGATTCTGCCCAACTTTATGCGTTCAAACGTTTGTACCCACCGGTGTGTCCCTCGGTAGGCGACAACTGCATCCGTAGTCTTGGCGGTTAGTTCTTTCACAAGCAACTGCGCGTATTCGTCTGCTGGCTGGCTGTCTCCCATATCAACGTTCGTGCACTGTATGTTGGGAAGCTCCTGAGGGATGACCCGACACGGACCAAGAAGGACGGCCTTAGCAGGATTCAAAAACTCCTCGCCCGTTACCTCATGGAGGTGGTTGGAAATGACTTTGATTTGCACCGGTTCCCCGGAAGGTTGCTCGCCAATGGCTTGAGCCAGAAACAGCAAACTGTTAAATCCCACTTTGCGGAAGTGCTCGCAGGAATCGGCGATCGATAGCTTCTCATCCCTGCTGGTATGACACCATAGATGCACGATCGCGCTGGGTGACCGTTCACCTGCCTTAAGTTCATTCCACAAGGTCTGGTAGTCTTCCCTCACTTCAGGGTTTATGGTAAAGGACCCGTCACTGATTCGATTAAACTTCGCTCCTGCTTTCACAACGGTCACGCGCTGCCCGCTATTCTGCAGTAACTTGACGAGATTGGCGCCAAATCCGCCCTCGTCGAGGAACACCAAAGCGCACAAACTATGGGTTGAGGGTCCGCTGCCATTGCTATGGTCGGGCAGTTGCGCTCGTTTCCATGATGGAACATAAAACCATTCCGCGATGTCGGGCTTCTTCTCTGACAACCTTCGAGCCACCCCCATGGCAGGCATCTCCTGCGATGGCTCAATCCAGTAACGCTGTCGCTCAAAGGGATAGGTCGGTAAGGGAATTCGATGGCGGCGTTCCTTCTTATAGAATCCGGACCAGTCTACCTCAACATTGGCAAGCCAGAGTCGCCCGAGGGTGTTCAGGATGAAAGCAATATCCGAGGTCTGCTCATGGGGGTGGCGGATCGTCGTTAGCACAATGCGTTTGCCTGATCCACCCGGATGCTGCCTGGCTAACGTCCCGAGGGCATTTCCCGGCCCGACCTCCAGGAGGATTCTATCCGGCTCTTTCATCAACTCTTGAACGCACTTGGAGAAGCGGACGGTCTGCCGCAGATTTCTGGCCCAATAATCCGGTGAGGCAAGTTCCGCGGAATGTGTCCAGGTGCCGGTGACCGTGGAAAGAATCGGAATTTCCGGGGGATGAAGGTCCGCTTTTTCTACCTCTCGGGTGAACTTGCCCAGGATGGGATCCATCATCCTGGAATGAAACGCATGAGAAGTATGCAGGTGGCGGCAGGTCACACCCCTCTTCGAAAGCTCCTCCTCCAGATGCTTCACTGCCTCCGTTTCTCCCGAAACGACGCACAGCGAAGGGCTGTTGACCGCGGCCAGGGAAAGTCTTTCGTTCAAAAGCGGCGCGATCTCTGCCTCCGAAACAGAAACGGCCAGCATGGAACCTTGGGGGAGGTCCTGCATGAGTCGGCCTCGGGCAGCGACGAGAGCCAGGGCGTCTTCGAGGGAGAACACTCCGGCCAGACAGGCCGCCACATATTCGCCGATACTATGGCCCACCAAAGCGGCGGGTTTTATGCCCCATGACATGAGCAGTTTTGCGAGGGCGTACTCGATTATGAAAAGAGCAGGTTGAGCGACCAGTGTCTGCTTCAGCTTCTGCGAAGCGCTCTCGACCTCCTTATCCCCGGGATACAGGATGGCCCGCAAATCAAAAGAAAGGTGAGGCTTGAGTAGTTCGCAGCAACGATCGACCTGTTCCTGAAACTCCGATTCCGCCCGATAGAGCTCCAAGCTCATGTTGGCGTACTGGGCGCCTTGGCCAGGAAACATGAAGGCGACATCTCGATGAGCCGGCTCTTGATGGTGTGATGATATTCGTGCCGGGTCCAGGGATTGCAGTGCGGCGGCGGCGTCCTCGAGGCTTTGGCACACCAACATGCGGCGATGAGGAAAGGCCTTCCGGCCCCTCTGAAGCGTATAGGCGACATCGGCGAGGATGGAGAGAGGATTGTTCTTCAGGTGCTCACCGAGGTTTCTCGTCATCTTATCCAAAGCAGAAGTTGTGTGAGCCGACAGCAAAAGAAGCTGCCAGGGCCGGGATGGCCCGGAAGGGTCGGTGACGGGCGCTTCTTCGAGTACGGCATGAGCATTCGTCCCGCCGAGGCCAAAAGAACTCACGCCTGCCGCACGCCGGCCATTCGCGGGCTGCCACTCGGACAGTGTTTGCTGCACGTAGAATGGGCTATGGACGAAATCGATAGCGGGGTTGGGCCGCTTGAAATTCAGGCTTGGGGGGAGCTTGCGGTTCTGCAAAGCCAACACCACCTTGATCAGACTCGCAACGCCTGCCGCGGCGCCAAGGTGACCAATGTTGGTCTTAACCGAGCCGATCGCACAGAAACCGTCCCTCTGGCTGGTTCTGCGGAATGCTTTCGTCAGGCCCGCAATCTCGATGGGGTCCCCCAGGGCCGTGGCCGTGCCATGAGCCTCGACATAACTAATCTCATCAGCGCTCACGCTGGCTAGGGCTTGTGCCTCCGCAATCACGCTCGCCTGCCCTTCCACGCTAGGCGCCGTATAGCCAATCTTTGCCGCACCGTCGTTGTTAATCGCTGAGCCGCGAATGACCGCGCGGATGGAGTCGCCATCCGCCTGCGCATCGGCAATTCGTTTGAGCACAACCACGCCCGCTCCACTGCCGTTGACCATTCCTTGAGCGGCGGCATCAAAAGCGTAACAGTGACCGTCGGGTGACATCGCTGATCCTGGTTCGTGCAGGTAGCCGGCAATCTGAGGAATCCGAACTGAGACACCGCCCGCCAATGCCATGTCACACTCTCCATTGAGCAGACTCTGGCAGGCCAGGTGGGTCGCAACCAAAGAGGTGGAACAGGCGGTTTGCACGGTGAGGCTGGGTCCCCGCAGGTTTAGCTTGTAGGAGATGCGTGTCGAAAGGAAATCCTTCTCAATCGCTATACTCCTCATGAATTCGTCCAGCGACTTCAGTAGGGCTGGATTTGAAGCCAGGTTATATACGAAGTAGGAATTCGTGCCAACTCCAGCGACCACTCCAATCCGAAGTCGAGTCTTGTCGGAATCGTAGCCAGCGTCCTCCAGCGCCTCCCAAGCGCACTCCAGGAACAGCCGATGCTGAGGATCCGTCAACTCCGCCTCTCGAGGCGTGAAGCCAAAAAACCGGGCATCAAAGAGGTCGATGCCCTCCAACAGCACGTTCGATTTCACATAGTTCGCCGCGCGGATCACCTCAGGTTCCACACCCGCGGACGCGAGTTGCTCATCCGTCAACGTGGTTACAGACTCCACACCAGCGCACAGGTGTTTCCAGAATTGCCCAAGGTCGGGGGCATCCGGAAAACGTCCCGCCATGCCAATAACAGCGATCCTATCGAGCTGGTCAGCTTCCTGGTGCTTACTCATTCAAATGCTCTCGCAACTCATCCACGAGAAGCCGTCGCAATTGCCGATGACGCCGGCTTGCGCCTCTTCGCGCCTCAAGCTCTTCCTGGGTGTGGTCCGGCGCAGTCAACTCGGCCGGTCGGCCTGCAAAGTATTGCGCGAGGGCTCGAACCGTCGTGCACCGAAACATATCGACCAGGGGAATGTCTTTGCCAAAGGTCCGCTGCAAATGGTTGCGAACCCTTATTAAGCGGAAAGAATCACCACCCAGATCAAAAAAGTTGTCCTCTCTGCCGACGCTGGTAATCCCCAGGACGTCCTGCCAAATCGCTGCGATCTTCCGTTCCGTTTCATTCTGCGGTACAAGGTCAGCGGAAATCGCCCCGGCAAGCCTCTCTGCGGCCGGGGGAGGCAGGGCGCGTCGGTCCACTT
Organism: Terriglobia bacterium; assembly: GCA_049522495.1. Lineage (GTDB taxonomy): Bacteria > Acidobacteriota > Terriglobia > UBA7540 > UBA7540 > Bog-366. Next base: position 69,725 of record JBEKNU010000002.1, on the reverse strand, counting down.
TACCGTTGGGCGTCAACGGCAGGGTTCCGAGCGTCACGAAGGCCGAGGGGACCATGTAGTCCGGCAAGCTCTCTTGCAAGTACGAGGATAATCGCGGCGTCAAGTTACTGATCAAGGCGCGCTGGAGCGGATTGTTCGCGTACGCGCTCCAAGGCCGGGAGGCACTCGGCTCGCCCGGGAAATGGAACACCGAGTCCACCCCATCCCCCGCGCCGTTCTCGCGTCGCAGGAATACCGCATCGCACGAAGCCGCTGCTCCGCCATCCGACCAGCGGACTTGAACGGTGTAACCCAGCGACTCACCTAAAGTCCAGAGATCCTCCGGGTCGATCGCGTTGGGCGCGCTGTCCGCTCTCAGGGCTCCGCGGAGCTCCCCTACCGTCGCTGGACATTCCACGCCGGCGAGGATTTCAAGCAGCTTGAATTCACGCTGCAGCCGGGCGTTGGGCACTCCCGTCAGGGTGAGCGCGGCGGGCCGCTCCTCCTCCAGATACCGGCGCAGATCGGGCACCGAAAACCCGCGTTGTTGCCAGTCGAAGCGAGTCTGGTTTTCCGTGGATTTAACCGTCGCTCCCACGCGCAGGACCACATCGTAACGAAAGAGGCTCAACTCGTTGTGATGACGGCCCCGCTTGAGTTGAATCTCCACCTGGGTAATGGCCGGCAGGTGCTTCCACAAGGCGATGAAAAAGCCGGGGCTGATGGCCAATTCGCTTTCCTGGCTCAGAGCCCTTTGAATCCTTTGCCGCAGATCAGCGCCTGGCAGCGAGGCAGGCGCCTGCTCCAGTTGGACCGCCGCATGAAACGCGTTCAGGAGCGGCTCGCTGCGAATGTCGCCCAGGAAAATTGCGCCCCCGGGCTTCACGGCCCGCACCGCGCCTTCCAACACCCGCACCAGATAATTGACGTCAGGAAAGTACTGTGCGACGGAGTTCAGGATGACAACATCGAAGCTCCCTGCTTCGATGCCGGTAAAGTCATGCGCCTGGGCTTGCTTCAGCACCACCTTATTCGTCACAGCCGATCCGGCAATCTGCCGTTGCAGGGTATTCACCGCGGTGGCGGAAAAATCCGTCGCGTAATAATGGAGACAGTGGGGAGCCAGGCGGTGGAGCAGCAAACCGGTGCCGCAACCGATTTCCCACACTCGCTGCGGCCGCAGGGCAAGGATCCGTTCGACGGTGGTGTCAACCCATGTGCGCATTTGCTCGGCGGGTATGGCCTCGCCGGTATAACTGCTATTCCACCCTGCGATGTTGAACGTGTGATCGGGAATCTCCGCCGACTGCTGGTAGGTCTCGTCCCACATCGTCTGCCAGCCGTCAAGGTGTTCCGAATGCGATTCGGCTTCGTCTGAGCCGATTTCGTACTCGGGATTCACCACCACGTAGGCGACAAGGCGTTTGTCTCCCGGCGTATCCTCTCGCGCGATCACGACGGTTTGCTGCACGGCCGGATGTTGGCGCAGCGCGGCTTCGATTTCACCCAACTCGATACGGAAGCCATGGATTTTCACCTGTTGATCCAGCCGGCCGAGGAACTCAAGATTGCCGTCCGGCAGGTAGCGCACCAAGTCACCGGTCCGATACAGTCGCGAACCCGCGCTCGCGCTGAAGGGATCGGGAATGAACTTTTCGGCCGTCAACTCGGGACGCCGCAAGTAGCCTCGCGCCAGACCATCACCTCCGATCAAAAGCTCGCCGGGCACTCCCACCGGCACTGGCTGCAGGTCACTATCGACCACGTAAAATTGCGTGTTCGCAATCGGATCCCCAATCAAAATCGGCGTCCCCTTCTCCACCGGGTATACGGCCGACCCGAGGGTGGTCTCCGTGGGCCCGTACATATTCCATAGCGCGCGGCCCTTGGGCAGCAGTTGCGCGGCGAGTTCTTCCGGCCACGCTTCACCACCGCAGAGAATCTTCAAACTCAGGTCGCCCTCCCATCCTGCCTCCAACAACACCCGCCAGGTTGACGGCGTGGCCTGCATCACCGTCACACCGCGCGCGGCCATGACCTTGGCAAGTTGGCTTCCATCCATTGCCACGTCCTGCGACACGATCACCACCTTAGCTCCGCTGGTGAGTGGCAGCCACAGTTCCAGGCCAAAAATGTCGAATGACGGGGAAGTGACAGACAACAGCGTATCCTGCGCCTCCATCCCCGGCACTTGTCGCATGGAGTTCAGGAAATTCACCACCGCCCGGTGGCAAATTTCAACCCCCTTGGGCTTTCCTGTGGAACCGGAAGTGTAAATCACGTACGCCAAATGGCGGGACTCCGGGGGCCGAGCCATCGGCGCCTCACTCAGGGCCGCAAAGTCATTGACGCAGACTACCTCCGATTGGTTACGCGGAAGTTCCGCCAGAAGTTTCGTAACCGTAACCAAAACTCGGGGTTGTGCATCACCCAGCATAAATGCCACCCGCTCCTGCGGAAAAACCAGGTCAACGGGCAGGTAAGCGCCTCCGGCCTTGAGAATTCCCAGTAAGGCGATCACCAATTCCAACGAGCGGTCGACATAGACAGCGACAAGGACGTCCGGGCCAACTCCCCGCGCTTGCAGGTGTTGAGCAAACTCCGTGCTTCGCCTGTTCAACTCGGAATATGTCAATCGTTCGCCATTGAACTCCACCGCCACCGCCTCAGGTGTCCTTTTCGCCTGCCTTTCAAATAGCTCGTGAACGCACGCATCAGCGGGATAATCGACCCTGGTGTTATTCCATTCCACCAGGAGTTGGCGCCGCTCCTCCGCTGTCAACAAAGGCAATTCCGCCAGTCGCCGGCCGGGATCAGAGGCCACCGATTCCAGCAGGGTTTGATAGTGCCCGATCATTCGCGAGATGCGCGCCTCGTCGAACAGGTCAGTGCTGTATTCCATCTCCAACCAGAATTCGTCCCCGCCGTCGGTTATGAACAGTTGCAAATCGAGCTTCGCCGTTTCGCTCTGGGCCAGAAGCGGCTCCACCACAAGTCCTTCCAACCCGATAAACGACAGTTGCAGACCGCGATCGCGCCAATTGATCATCACTTGGAACAGCGGGGAGTAACTTGGGTTGCGCTCCGGCCGGAGTTTTCGCACAACCTCGTCAAATGGCACGGCGCGATGACGGTAAAGCTCCAACATTTCCTTCTGAACGAGGGCGAGCAACTCCCGAAACGTCATGTCTCCCGAAAGCCCGGTTCGCAAGACGCAGGTGTGGACCAAAAAACCGATCACCGATTGCAGTTCCGGCCGTTCCCGGTCGGCGATCGGAATTCCCAACAGGATGTCTTCCCGTCCCGTGTAACGATAGAGCAGGGTGTCGAGCGCCGCGGTAAACAGGGTGAACAAGCTTGCCTTTTCCCGTTGGCTGGCATCGCGTAGAGCTTTGGTCAAGGCGGGGTTAAGCCGGAAGCGCCGTTTGACGCCGCGGTAGGAAAGCGTGAGCGGGCGGGGCCGATCCGCGGGCAATTCCAGGAGTTGAGGCGCCCCACGCAGGTTCTCCGTCCAGAAGGACAGGTCTTCGGCTGACGCCGCGTCCGTAATCCTCTGTTGCTGCCAAACCGCATAATCTCCGTACTGGATCAGCAGAGGAGGCAAGGCAATCGACTCGCCGCGGCAAAAGGCGCGGTACAGTGTTGCCATCTCCCGAAACAAAATCCCTAGCGATGACCGGTCGCTAAAGATATGGTGCATCATCAGAATGAAGATATGCTCCCGGGGGGCCAAACGGAGCAACGTCGCACGGATTCCCGGTTCGGCTTCGAGATGATACAGGCGCCGCGGCTCGTCAATGAGCAAGCGCTCGACTTCTGCCTGCCGCTCCGCGGGGGTCAATGCGCTCAGGTCGATCTTCTTAAGCTGAAGCGGCCAGCTCTCGTGGACTACCATCACGGGTTCGTTGTCCGTTACCTGGATGGTAGTGCGCAGCACCTCGTGGCGTGCGACGATAACGTTCAGCGCTCGTTCCATCGCCTCGGTATTGAGTTCGCCGAGCAACCGCACGCCCTCAGCTTCGTTGTAAAGCGGCAACCCGGGATTCAACTGTTCGATAAACCACAACCGACGCTGCGCGGTGCTGAGAGGGCAAGGGAGCGCCGGATCCCGCGGAGGGATGGCCAGCGGGCTGACGGACGACGCGACCTTTAGCTGCCAGGCTTCTTCGCGAGCCGCGGCCGATCCACCCGCAAGGGCTTGACCTTCGTCCCGGGGCAATCGCCGCCGGACAAGCGCGGCCTGCTGCGCCACCGTAGCGTTCTCGAAGAAATCCGACAGCGAAAGGGCAACGGGGATTCTCTCGCGAAGACGCGACACGCATTGCATAGCGAGCAGCGAGTGTCCCCCTAACGCGAAGAAATTGCTCTCAGCGTCCACGGGCGCTTTCGAAAGGACTTCCGTCCAGGTTTCGGCGATGATTTGCTCGATGGACGACCCGGCAGCCGGCAATCCAGGGTGTGCAACCTGGCCAGTGCCCAGTGCTATCGCCAGTTCGCCTCGAGAGGAACCGGAGCTGCCCGTGGCAAGCTGTGCCGCCTCGTCGCGCAAGTGCAACCGCTGTACTTTGCCGGAAGGGCCTTTGGGCAAGTCGTCGGCAAAGTGGATCCGTGTTGGGGTCTTAAAGTGGCCCAATCGGCTTTCGCAAAAGGCGAGCAGTTCCCTCTCCTCGCAGGCAACTCCTGCGCGCAATACCACGAAAGCAACGAGATCCTCACCCAGGTAACGGTCGGGAACTCCTACGGCGGCTGCTTCCCGCACCGCCGGGTGGGATTCCAGAACGTCGTCGATCTGCCGAGGAGCAATGTTAACTCCCCCTTTGATAATCAGTTCCTTGGATCGGCCGACCACGAAGAAGTACCCGTCTTCGTCCCGATACGCGAGGTCACCGGTGTGCAGCCAGCCGTCGGGGTCAAGGACCGCCGCCGTCGCCTCCGGCTCCTTGTAGTAACCCTGCATGACGGCGGGACCGCGAAGCACGATTTCGCCGGGCTCTCCTGCTGCCAGTTCAACCCCCTCCCGATCAACGATCTTGACCTCGAAGCCCCAGGGTAAGCCGGGCGATCCAATCTTGTTCTTGCCTGGGGGTAGTGGATTGGAAAAAACATTGCCCGCTTCGCTCGAGCCCATGGCCTGGATCAGCAACAAAGGGAATTTATCAAGGAACTCGCGGTGCAGGGACGGCGCCAGCGGCGCCGAAGAAGAACGTACGAACCGGATCCGCTGGAAGGCGGCTTGACGCTTATCCGCACGGGGATCTTCCCACTCGAGAAGCTGAGCGATGATCGTCGGCACCACGGCCGACCACGTACAGCGGTGTTCGTCCAGCCAGTCCCAGAACTGGCTGACACTGAAGCGATGGGGCACGACGACGCATCCACCAGTCATGAGCGTGGGAACCAGGGTGACGCACGACGCGTTGATGTGGTACAGCGGCAGCATCAAAAGGGAGCGGTCCGCGCCGGCGAGTTGGTGTGAACGGACGCTATTGGCGGCGAAGGAGAGCACCGTGCGATGGGAATGCACTGCCGCTTTCGGATGACCCGTGCTGCCGGAGGTGTACATCAGGAGCGCTTGGTCCTCTGGCCCAGGGACCGGCAGCGATGTGGCCGAAGGAGGTGTTTCGCCCGCCGCAGGGAAGCCATCAATGTCGGCGGGAATCGCCTGTACGGTCCGCCGCACCTGGGCCATCACCTCGGCCATCATCGTCGCGTACTCGTCGGCGACGAAAACCACTTTGGCGTCACAGTGGTCCAGCATGTAGGACAGTTGGGACACGCCGGCGCGAACATTCAACGGCACCGATACGAACCCTCCGTACATTGCTCCCAAGAACAACTGTGCGGTAAACAACCCGTTCTCCAGCAAGAAGGCAACCTTGTCGCCACGCTCTAATCCTGCCTCCCGAAGTTGGGTGGAGAGAAACCTCGACTGCTCTTGTAAACCCTGGAATGTCAATACTCGTCCGGTTTCAGGGCTGATGAGAAAGGAAGCCTCCGGCTGCGTCCGGGCCATATGGTCAATCAGTTCCCGGATGGTCGCAACTTCCTTGTCGGATGACGGGGGGCAAGAGCGGACGGCACGACTATCGGAACTCGGTACTCTTGTGAGCATTATGCAGACCTGGCTTGTCGGAAGAACACCACGGGTGGTTATACTCGCCACAAACGGACATTACGCCGGTAGGAACTTCCAGCCTCCGCCCGCGAAAACCGCACTTTGACGTGGGTTTCGCATCCTCCAACAAACACTCCGCGATCCTTCAAATTTTACCACGGTTGTTGCTTGGATTTACCACAAGGGAACGCCTCGGCAAACGAGATCCCGAAAGCCGCAGAGTGACGGATTGAGCCAAAACCGCTGGCCGGTTTCGCGTTGGGAGGAAAATATCAAAGTCCAATAGATTCCCTATGGTCATTCGGGGCTCTTTCACGCCCCTGATTGCATTTTATTTCATTTTTCAACAGACTTATGTTAAAGGGTTGTTAAATCAACCCTTGACGGGGATTTGGCGTGAGCGCATGAAATCCCTTGCACGAAACGGCATGCTTGAGGAGGATTTCAGCAATTCCGAGGGGGGGCAGACCTTGGATGGGTGGCATGCGAGGGAAGAAACGCGTGGTTGATGGCCAACTGCGTCCGAGAGACAATATCCGCACAGCTATTGTGATCTGCCGACAGCGGGGAGTCGTCAGGGATTATGGTCAAGAGGGGCGGTGAGTTCGCTGAGACGCTAAGGTAGAGGAGGTACTGGTATCAGGCACCAAGTCGAAAAGCCCTGCGGACGGTAATGCCCTTGTCCGGGGTTACTGGCTGCGGCCACGGTCCGGAACCGCCACCGAAATATTCCCTCACTCCACCGGGAGGCGATGCTTAGGCTTTGAGGTCGTAAACCAGCTTCCCGTTCACCCATCGCGCGTATGCGAGTCGCGCCCGTTCCTTGCCTTCTCCTACAATCTCCCAACCGCTCGCGCTTTTGACAATTTGCATCCGGCTCCTCTGCTTCCACCATTCGCTGAGCTCGCGCGGCAGCGGAATCCATAAGCCAGCCTTGGCACGCAACTCGGCAAGATACGCCAGTAGGTCCTTAAACACTCGCATTTCCCGATCCCCGGTCACATAATCCGGATGGATGATAAAGTTCATGACCCCGTGCCTCTCCTGGATACGGCTGCTTTGCTCTTTCCAGAGATCCAGGGAATAGTCTCGGAGAATGTGGAAAAGTGAATAGTCCTGGATCGTCGTCACGGGGATCTCCAAGATGTCTCCTACGAAATAAGGAAAAACCGTACAGCATCCACCCGCCTGGGGATCGAGATGGGCAACATTGGGAATCGACATGTCATATTCGAAGGATAGCGAGTTCAACCAATCAGCATTGCGATATAAAACGGCGGACCTAAAACCCACTGCCTTGAAAGCGCCAGCATATGCGTTGATGGCTTTCGTCCGGCGTTGGAACTCCTCATATTTGTCAAACAGTCGCCCATCGTGATTCAGGTCCTGGACATTCACCTCGAATCCGCGTTGGGTGATGCTGGTCAGGTAGGTCTCCGGAACTTTATACCGGCGTTCCGGAACAACTTGGAATGACGCCTTGATCCCAAAGGAGTCATCAACGTCCATGAGACTCTTACAGAAATCTCTGCCTTCGGCCGTCTCCACGTCGTGAGTCATGACCGCGCAGGCTAGCTTCCCTTCCGGCCAAAACCAAATAAAAGGCAAAGCCTGGTCCTTGCTCTCCCGGAGGATCAATCCGACCAGGGACTCTAGAATCTGCTCGACGGTCGTATCCACCGGCCAGTGAGGAAAAGGTTGTTTGTCCCATCCGCGCAAGGCAAGCCTCTGAAGATGCTTGCGAACCGGGACCGGCAGTAAAGGCCGTGCCACGTAATAGCCCATCCGTAAAACGGGATTCTGCGCCCAATGGCGCGCCTTATGCCCTAGAGCGGCGGTGTATTCTTCCCGGCGGAAGGCTTCGACAACCTCGGTCAAATCAAAAGGAAGAGACACAACCCCTTGGTCGACCTGAGCATGCTCCAGAGCGTCAGGTAATGGCGGGCTAAATTTCCGGCTGGGGGTGAGTGCGGAACATTTCCCGTAGCAGAGGACATCGCTACCGAAATTGAAGAATCCAGGGTCCCGAGACAGCTCCCCTATCATTCCTATCTGCACCAAATCGTCAGGGCAGCGGAGGTGATCGATAATCACCTTGTTAGATTGTTTCATCATGCTCAACCATGGTCTTTCAACCCTGACTCAGGTGAAGGGTCAGAGACGGCTGAAAACCTGTTTACTCAGCTACTCCGTCCACGTCAGCGCCAACCACTGCCGAAACTTCGTCGTGTAGTGTACCGTATGACCGTACATTCGCAAATGGGAAGTCGTTCTCAATCGCGGCCTCCCTTGCCACTATTGCCGGCGGGATTGCCCACTTCACAGCCCTTGTGACATTAGACTCTTTCAGAAGCCTCACCCGAGCCGCACTCCAGCTTGAATCGGCAGATTTCCGCCCGGAGATGAGTGAAGGCGGCGGAGCGTATACAGGGGAATAAGTGGTTGACCAGCGCGACAAGCCCAAATGCCTTGGGACGTGACAGGTGAGGGCCAGAACGACTACCGACTCCATCCGCAGCATCCGACAATATCATGGTCAACGTCGCACCGGGTTCTCAGTACGGAATTTCCACGACACCCTCCCCGTTCCACTGCTTGTCCTTATGGGCGGGCATATGAGCGGGAGAGCCAGGCTGATCCGCCGCGAATCTCGGATGGTGAATTCTCACGGTGAGCGAGGGCTCCGAACCCCCGGCTGCGCTAGCCAGCGCCACAGACGCGCTGCTTTCTCCAAACTGCACGGAATCAAAGCGCAGCGCGCGCCTTTCTCGGAACCACCCGACAATTTCCTTCGCTGTCCCGAACCATACGCGATACGTCTGCATCTCCTTCAGCAGCTTCGCATAGAAGTCTCCCCAGAGTCTCTCCGGAGACAAGCTCCTCGTGTGCCAGTTCACCGTAAGCGCACCACCCGACAAGAACGCGGAGTGAATGAGCTCCTTGCAAGCACTCAGAGCATCACTTTCCGACAACTTCATCCGACCCGAGTAGAACATCGCGGAGTCCTGAATAATCATCGGAAGCTCAAGCAGGCGTTCAGCAACCAAGGGACAGAATGCCTGAGTTGTTCCCGCGCGGAAGCCCACCGCGTCGTTGTAACCAAAAGTCGAATCGTACTCTAAGCCCGCCTCCTCGAGAGTCTTGGGCGAGCTTTCTGCCCAATAAAGCCAATGCATACGAGTTCCCAAGCCCGATTGTCCCGTTATCTCGCGAATCCGGGTTTGCTCGGATTGAGCACTCTGGAGGTTCTGCCAAGCATCAATCCCATGAAGGCCAACCTCACAGCCATTTTCTATCAGATCGAGGATCTGCTCCCTTATCTCCCCGACATCATACTTCGCAGCCCGGCGCCTGGGCGCGGGAATGGACCCCCGGGTCCCCGCGACGTCCTTGAAGGGAATAAGAAAAAACGTTGAACCGAACTCTCTTTCAATTTCCGTGTACCGCTCGAACTCCAGCCAGAAATCATCTCGCAAACCCAGATAAACCAAGGGGAGAGACAAGGCAGCCGTCCAATTCTGAAAACATTTGGACCAGGAAAGTCTGCCTCTTAGGGCGCGCAGAGTCGAATCGACCAAGCACCGATAAAGAAATCCCCACATGGTGTGGTCCCACTTATGATCACGGATGCCGACGAAGTCAACATCATGGGTGAGACATCCCATGAAGTCATAGCCGGCCGGTGCGGGCGGAACCTCAACGAACGGAACCCCCAGACTCACCATGACCGCCCGAAGGAGCGAGATGTGAATATCCAAGGTCGGGATTCGGGCGTTCTCCGCCGGCTGGCCCTGGGTGAGCAAGAAGGCAACTTCACAAAACAAATCAAGCCCGATGCGCGCGGTGGGCCGTTCTGCCCCTCCGACGATGCTCCCCACCGTCTCCAATGTCTGCCTGCGCCTCAGCAATGGCCGCCCAGCGGACTGAAACGCCGCCAAGTCTCCGTACACGGGGAACTCAATGCCGTCCCATTCCACCCAATCGCTTCTTTTTCCGGATTCCGTCACCACGCCCGTTTGATCATCGAATGGGATGGCGTGCGATTGGTAAATCACTAGTGCGCGGGCATTGAGGTCTTGTGGAATTTCCTCCCGAGTTGTGATGACGAGGTCATAGCCTTTACCCGGAATGCAAGACTCCCAGGGCGTTTTGAATAATTGAAAGAACTCCTGTACCGCCCTCGCCTCGCCGTCTTTTGACAATACGCCGATCATGCAACTCCGCTCTGACGGTTGGATAGAAGATTTGACGTCGGATTGATTGGCCGGTCGATTCCTGTCAGACTCGGAATGAGGCCTCCATCAACGAATATCCGATGCCACACCTCAAGGGCCACCCTCCCCTTTAGAAGCGCTGCCCGCACCTCTAAAAGTCCACGGGCAAGAGAGAGATGGGATCAGCGGGCCGCGGGGGATTCCGCAATGCGGACTGGAAATAGGGGAGCGTCTTGGCCAGGCCGTTTTCCAAACTGACGCGGGGCTCCCATCCCAGTTTTTCCCGGGCGGCGGTGATATCCGGTTGGCGGCGCTGCGGGTCATCCTCGGGGAGGGGTTCAAAGGTGATCGAACTTTTACTCTGCGTGGCCTTTAGGATCGCCTCCGCGAGTTGCAGCATGGAAACCTCTTCGGGGTTTCCCAAATTGATGGGTCCGGTCTGGCCGGAGATCAGCAGGCGGTAGAGCCCCTCCACCAGATCGCTGACATAACACAAGCTGCGCGTCTGGCTGCCCTTTCCATACACGGTCAAGGGTTTGCCCTCCAGCGCCTGGACCATGAAATTGGGCAGGGCGCGCCCATCCTCCAGGCGCATGCGTTCGCCGTAGGTGTTGAAGATCCGGACGATGCGCACCTTGACCCCGTGCTCACGGTAATAAGCCATGCTGATGGCCTCCGCAAACCGCTTGGCTTCGTCGTAAACGCTGCGCGGACCGATGGGGTTCACGTGCCCCCAATACTTCTCCGGCTGCGGGCTGATCTCCGGGTCGCCGTAAATCTCCGAGGTGGAGGCCAACAAGAAGACGCTTCCCTGGGCCTTCGCCAGCCCCAGGGCATGGTAAGTCCCCAGCGCTCCCACCTTGAGGGTGTGAATCGGGTGTCGAGCGTAGTCCTTGGGGCTCGCCGGCGAGGCAAAGTGCAAGAGGTAACTGAGCGGCCGGGGAGCGAAGGCGGGCCCCGGGGCTGCGGCGAGCAAGGCCGGCAAGTCAATCGGCCGCGTCACGTCGTGAAGCAGAAAGTGGAAATGCGGATGGACGAGAAGGTGCTGGATATTCTCCTTCCGCCCGGTGATGAGATTGTCGAGGCAGATGACCTCATGGCCCTCTACCAGGAGGCGGTCGCAGAGATGCGAACCTAAGAAACCTGCCCCGCCCGTGACCAAGGTCAGCGGCCGGAAATTCTCGCTAGGCATGGCGTTCGACATATAGGGTTTTTTGTCTCCCGGTCCTACGTGGTCCACATTAGGGAGTGGCTGTTCCCGGCTGGGCGGGAAGACCCGCAAGGATCGCCCCATCCCGGCCCATGGAAACATACTCGAAGCCTGCTTTGCGGACGGTGCCCGGATCAAAAAGGTTTCTACCGTCCACCAATACGGGCACTTCCATCAGGCCGCGCATTCGTAAGAGGTCCAACTGGCGGAATTCTTCCCACTCGGTCAGGAGAAGCAGGGCCTGCGTGCCCTGCCCCGCCTCATAGGCCGATGAACAGTAAGTGAGGTTTTTGGTCGTGGCGGGAAACACTTGCTGGGTGTTGGGCATGGCTTCGGGATCGTACAGGCGCAGGATGCTTCCCTCGTCGAGCAAGGCTTGGATGATCTTCAGGCTGACCGCTTCCCGCATGTCATCGGTGCCGGCCTTGAAAGCCAATCCCAGAATGCCCAGGGTTTTCCCCGACAGGGTCCAGAGCGCCTGGCGGACCTTGCGCACAAAGACGTCCACACGGCGTTGGTTGATGCGCTCCACTTCCTGAAGCAGCGAAAAATCCGCGCCGTGCTCCTCCGCCAGGTGAATGAAGGCGCGCAGGTCTTTGGGGAAACAGTAACCGCCGTAGCCGATTCCGGCGTCAAGGAACTGCCGTCCAATGCGGGAATCCAGTCCGATGCCCCGCGCCACCGCCGTGACATCTGCACCCACCTTCTCGCACAGGTCTGACACCATGTTGATAAACGATATCTTCATGGACAGAAAGGCGTTGGCGGCGTGTTTAATCAGCTCGGCGGTGCTCGTGTCGGTCACCACAATCGGCCGTTGTAAAGGGGTATACAGGGTTGTCAAGATCTCGCGCGCCCGCTCGGATTCCACCCCGCACACGATGCGGTCGGGATGGAAGAAATCCTCCACGGCCTTGCCTTCGCGGAGGAATTCGGGATTGGAGGCGACATCAAAATCCAAGGGGGCCGGGGAACCCTGGCCGGAGGTCGACTCACCCGCCGCCACGGGCGTTTTCCCGAGGTTATAGCGCACAATCGACCGCTTCAGCCACTGTGCCGTGATGGCCGGAACGGTGCTTTTTTCGACGATGAGTTTGTATCCGTTTAAATTGCGTGCCACCACCCGCGCCACCGCTTCCACCTGGCCGAGGTCGGCCTGGCCGCTAGCTTTCTGGGGCGTGCCCACGCAGATGAAGATGATGGAGCCGGATTGCACCGCCGCTCCCACATCTTCGACGGGCTGGAATTTGCCGCTCTTGAGGTGTTTGGTTAACAATTCGCCGAGGCCGGGCTCAAAAAAAATCGGATCTCCCGCCCGTATGCGGGCCACCTTCTTGGCATCGTCATCGGCGCCAATAACTCGCCGCCCCAATTCCGCTAATCCCAGGGCGGTGGGAAGCCCGATATGGCCTAAGCCCAGGATAGTAATGGTGGCATCATGAAGATTCGTTTTTTGTGGGGTGGAACCGTCACTCATGAGTTATCCTTTGTTGTTAGTTGGGCTGAAAGCCCAGTGCCAAGTATCGCATTAGCGAAAATTTTGATTGCGCTGATCGCCAAAATCAGGGTTAGACCATTGTGGATATCCCAAGGTTTCCCGCCGCTAGGGGGTATTCCCCGAGCATCAGGTAACCAATGTATTTTCATGGTGTTATATGGCTGTTTATTTTTTCAGCACTTGTTTTCAGTAGCTTAGAGGGGGCATTTCCTGACGTTTTCTCCCAACCTGCTCCCACGGGCGGGCGAGGGTCTCATTCGACTTGGCTCTTGGGTTCTCTGTTGGGTTCGAATGTTGCTCGGTGCAGGAGGTCAGATCTTTTCGCGCTGTCCGTTGATGTCGAGCGCAAGCATCCTCCGGATCTGCTGCTGCCTTCTAACCCTCTTGAAATCTTTATCTTGGATCCTTTCGACCCTTAGGAAATAGCAGGAAAGGAAGGCGCCTAGATATGAAGCCGCCCTGACTGGACTCAAGGTGCGAACGGCCAGATTCGCCGTCTTGGCAAGCACGAACGCGGGATGACTCCACGACCAATATTCCATCTTTCCACTCTCCCAAAATAGGGACCGGGCTGGAATTGCCGAGCCCGTGGGTCTCAAATGGACCGCCTTGGCCCCATCCACAGTTTTGGTCTTCCAACCCTTTACCCACGCCGAAACTTCGTCGATGGTGTCCCACGCCATGTAGGGCTTCAACCCGCCGATATCGAGGAAGCATGGAACCCTGTACATCTTGAGAGCTCCACGGACGTGGTACCGCGGGCTCCTCTCGGGAATGAGAGTGCCGTTGGCGTCCCACGAAAGCTCACCCCCAGCAATCCCGAGTGTGGCGTCCCGGTGGAATTCGTCCAGGACCCGCTGAACGTAGTCGTCACTGAAAACGATATCAGCATCATACCGAGCCAGGAAATCGTAGTCCTTAAGATCAATCTGCTTAAGGGCGTATTCGATTGCGGCCTCACCGCCCGGCAGGCGTTTATCCCGCTTGGGCAGCATCAGCTGCTCGATAAGGGGGTATTTGCTCCTGTAGCCCTCGATGATCTCTCCCGTCCGGTCAGTTGACCCGTCATTTACAATGATCCATTTGGAGGGCGGAATGGATTGTGCGACGATAGACTCGATCATCTTCCCGATGAACTTCTCTTCGTTGAAGGCGGGCGTAACCATGAGGTACTTCTCGTGCGCTAACTGCGATTTAACAGGCGTTCCCTTCTCCGGAGCTGATGAGCGGGGCGCGGACGAAGCCTCGGATGTGGCCCCATCGGGTTGAGCGTTGCCGGCTCTTGCACAAGTTGCCGTAGTCATTAGGCTGCCCTGGGTTGAGTCGACCTTCTCAGTGTTCATATGTCACGCACTCTGGCCTCTAGATTCGTCAATCCTTCGCGTCATCTCGCCGCGCGAATACGTCACCGTATTCGTTGTTTCCCGCCAGCTTTTCGAGCCGCTCGAGAAGCTCGTCAGCCCGCATCCAGGTTTCGGACGTCATATGCATGTCCAGTCCCCGGGCGTAATTGAACCGGAAACCACCGGCCCGCGCTAGCACGCCCAAGCAACGTGCCGCTACTTCTGACATCTCGTGATAATACTCAAAGCTGAGCGCTTGAGGGCGAAACGACATTCCCCGGAGCACAAGGTCATCATACCCTTCGACATCGATCTTGACGAACGCCGGAACGCCGTACCGCTCCGCCAGTTGGTCCAAAGTGATAACTTCGACTTCCATTGTCCCCAGCCACCTGGCATCCCGATGCAGTGGAGACCTTTGCACTGCGTCACGCCAGTAATCCGTGAGGGTGCTGAGATGGGGGTCCTCGCAGATGTGCATGGTTTTCCTGCCAGGTACGTCTCCAACCGCGCAACACTCGACCGAGACAGGGCGCGTTCGTGCTAATTGCCGGAGTCTTCCGCAACAGGCGGGGTTCGGCTCGACAGCCACCACGTTCGCTCCCAGTTCGCTGAAGACCTCTGAGTACATGCCGATATTCGCTCCGACGTCAAATACCAAATCGCCCCGGTGGACAAACCCGGCGTAGAACTCGCAAATCTTCTGGCGAAAAGCCCGCTTCTCACGGCTGAAAATGAACTGATAACCCGAGCGGAGAGGGAAGAACCATCGGCTGCCGTACAGCAGGTCGCGGGCGGACCTCTCCAGCCTGGCCCGTATCCCCCCCATATCCCCTCCAAGATCGTTATTTTTCACGAGGATTCAGGTCTCCCCAATGCAATTCTTTCTCACCTTTCCACCACGCGGCCCGCCGGTTCCGTCTTCAGATGTGGCTCTTCGCCATTCTCAACCAGGCGTACCGGGTCCACGAGGTAGTTCCATTCGAATACTCCGCGCAAAAGCTCCAAGCGCTTCCGCCCAGCTTCGGTGGGATGCACAAGTTGTTTCAGTCCGTAGCCAACGCGCCGGAGTAGGGCCGAGGTCAATGCGACGCGGCGCGCCCGGCGCACCCCACGCCTCCCATAATATTTGTAATAGTACAAATACCGCGTCACTTGACCATCAAGCACGAAGCCCAGCGGAGGGAAGCGGCTTTTCGTTGATTGTCCTCCCAGATGCGTGATCGTCGCATCCGGGACGTACAGAATCGGGTAGCCTGCCGCCCAAATTCGCCGGCAAAGGTCCTGGTCTTCGAAATAATAGAAGAATTGCTCGTCAAACCCGCTCGCGTCTCTCAGTACGTTTCCCCGGATCATCATACAGCAGCCCGATATCCAGTCGACCTGCCGCTGCGTTTCACCCTTCCAGCCGGCATAAGCACCTCCTTGAAACCACTTCCCGATTCCATTTAGAAACTCAAGATGGAGGGCGATGATCCAGTCACTGCGCAGTGAATCGAAAGGAAAAGCCGACACCTGGTACGAACCGTCCGCGCCCAGTACCTTGCACCCGACCGCCCCGATCCCGGGATGTTGGTCAGCGAACTTCACCATCGTGTCAAGCGTGCCTTCGTGAATGAGGGTATCAGGGTTGAGGATCAGGATGTACTCACCCCGGCTCGCGCGGATCCCGACATTATTCGCCCTCGCAAACCTCAAATTCCGGCCGTTTTCGATCACTTGCACCTGGGGGTATGACGCCCGAATGAACTCGATCGATCCATCCGTCGAGCCGTTATCGGAAACGATCACTTCCAGCTCCGTGGAGTGGGTGTGGGCAAAAATCGACTCCAGGCAATCGGCGATGACCTTGCGGTCGTTCCAACACAAAATGATGATCGATAGTCTCATGAAAGGATCTAGCCCAAGCCCATCCCCAGACCATCCACCGACTCTGAGACCATATTCGAGCTCTGTTCTGATTGGGGCATTGGCTTAGGCAAGGCTGTCCGGCGAATATAGGGAGCTGTGGCCACGCAGATCACCGCCAGCAAAGCGAAGAAGGAGAACTTTGTTTGATCGAAGTAGCTGATACCGAGGAAGGCGACGGAGTGCGAAAACAAAGCGGCGCCCAGGAGCCAGAAAAACCACTCCTTCTGCCGGTTTCCCGCCACGGCCTTTCTTGACATGCCAATCCACTTGTAGCCGAGATAGAGCATCCCCACGAAACAGATAAATGTGGCCAACCCGCCCTTCTCGCCCTCGGCAACATACTGGTCGCTCAAATCCCACATCTCGAATCCCCAGTTGGCATTGTCATCCGTTCCGACCAGCCACCAATCACCGAAGTGCCTGATGAAATTGTCAACAAGGGCCGCCCGGTGCTCTCCCGATGACCCCCCGGCTAAATCGATGTGTTCAATAGCCCACCAAACCGGTGCATGCATCGTAAAATTCAGCATTACGATACCTAAGACAAGTCCCCAACGAATCATTCGCATGTTGCGTCTCATTGGCCATAAGCAAATCGCCAGAAGCCCCCCTAAAAAGGCGCTAAGTGGCGTACTGGAAGCAGCGCCGAAGGCTGTAACCGTGGATCCTGCAATACCTATTATGCCGAGGAACCTGGCTTTCTTGGTCCTCCACAGCCACATAAACAGTGGCACCAGTGTGGCGGCGAAAGTTCCGGTAAGGATCGCATGAGCGAACGGTCCCTGGGCACGAATCGATCCCTTGCGAATCTCAGGGATGATCGGCCTGCCTCTCAGCAGCCCGTATAAATTCACGCCATACACATGCTCTATTAACACAGTAACGCTAAGGATCGCAACAATTACGGAAAAAACCTTAACAGCAAATAGACAGTCCTCATTGTCCTGGATCAGGAATCTCAACGCGAAGTATCCACCCAGGACATCCCAGAGAACTCCGAACTGATATGCCACCGCCCCCATTTCGGGTAACCGAGCGACATACGCCAGTGCCCGCATGATAGCCCAGAGAATGAAAAGTTTGTCGAAAACATTGAATCCGGCCCCGAAATGGGGCGAATGGGATGGTCGCGATAAGATGGCTCGGGCTAAGGCAACCGCAACTATGATTCTGCCCACGTACAAATGGGCTCCGCCAATCACCAGCGCCTGGCCAACGGGGAGAAGGAATACTCCGAACATCAAAGGGCCGACAACAAATCTGCGGCGTAGGACGAGTATCAGAACGAGGATGAGGAGGAACAGCACGAGCACGCCAGGGCCCAGAACCGTCTCCGTGGCCCCGCCGCCAAAGGTGTTATTTCCAACCTCGCCAGTGTTTGGGTTTACTTGCGGCATCGTCCAAGTCCTATGCCTTCTTGCTGCAATCGCCAGAAATCGGGAACCAGAGGGACAACCGGGCATCCTCAATCAGAGCGGTCAGCATTTGTGGAAACCAAGGCGAACGCCTGAAGAGCGCCTCCTCGTAATAATCAAGCCCCCGGGTAGCGGACTGGCGTCGGAAGAATCAGATTCTAAGGCCTCGGTGTGAATTATGCAGGTTTTGTCCAGATCACTTTGAGGGTCGGACTAAGCAGCTCTTCGTCTGTGTAATCCACTAACTCACCCGCGGCCCGAAGTGAGATTAACTCAGACCTACGTTGTGCCGAGTTGTCATCACACATTGGTGCGACCTCACAGCCCGGCATTTCTGCTGCGAACATTTCTTTCCACTGCCTCAGGGACCACCGGTTTAGGAAGGTATTTTCGTGTACAAGTGACTTGTATCTTTGTCTCAGGTGGCTCCAACTGGGAGGTCGCGAGCGGCTCTCACTGAAAATGCGGGCGTCGTGGCACCCGCTGTCACTCGTATAGAGGTGGATGAGGCAATAAAGCGTACCCCCATTCCGAAGCACTCGACGCACCTCCCGTGTGACCGGTACGGGATGTGCAAGGTGTTCAAAAACGGCCCTGGAAAAAACGATGTCGTACGAGGCGTCGGGAAAAGACATCGCTGAGGCGTCCATGAGACGCACGTCCAGTTTGGGAAAGCTGGCCATCCCGGCGGCTTCCCTAAAGACGTCCTCGGCTCGCTTGTCTAATCGGAGGGCTTTTCGGCCTAAAGATTTTGCAGCGCGGACAACGCCGTTAGCACGCAGAACTCGCAGGCCGTCAGCGATGGAGAAAGATTTGATGACCATCTCGCTATCAATCCCCACAGCTCGGTTCTCGCGCGACCACAGAGCAAGGTACATTGGCCTCTGACCGCATCCAACTTCGAGCACATCCAGCCCAGAAATTGGTTGGCCGCGCAGTTCTTGCAGTTCTTCTCGTAGAGCCGCGAACGTCTCACATAAAATTCTTGCTCCTTCAGGGGTAGACCTTCGGTGAATTGAAAGGAGGTTGAATAGCTCGACGGCGCGCCCCGCTAGCCCAATCTTGTTTCGGGTGTAGGATTGAAATTCCATATACTTTACCCTCACATCTTTGATTTCGATGGAACGGTCTTCGGTTGGGGGAACCATGGCGATTTTCTGAGAGCAGCAAGTCTATAGCGGTCAATGTGGACGAGGAGCTTGCCGACAGTTCCGGTGATCGATCGTTCAGGCGGCAACTTGCTAGTCCTCAACTGCCTGCGAGCCAGTCCCAATCTCCGTTTCAAGCTTCTACAGGCGCCAGCATACCCGTTTATGCCCTCTACGAGTGCCAGGATCCTTTCATAAATCAGCATCTCACATTCAACCAATACAACGGGGTCCTTCTTCGCCCGCTCCGAGTAGCTCATCGGTGACCCCTCGCCATAGATCACGAGCGGTTCCCGAATGAATGCCCAGGGACCCTCAAGCGACAGACGCAGCGGCAGGTAGTAATCTTCCAGGTACTTCAAATCCTCCGCAAAGCCTCCAACCTTTTCGAAAGCCTGACGCCGGATGGCCGCTGCTTGAATGAACATTACAAATCGAGTAGCCAACACATCCAGAACATTCTCCCAGATGCCTTCTTCATGCCGTAGGCGAACTAACGAGTAATCGAATGAGCTAATCGATTTTCCGTTGATGACGCGCAAGAGGATGCTGCACAAACAGCACGGAATCGACCTGTCCATTTCCATGAGCGCAACTTGACGTTCGAGCTTAGTGGGTTTCCAAAGATCGTCCGAATCCTGGAACGCGATGATCTCACCTCGCGCCAGCCCGGCCCCGCGGTTCCGGGCGACTGCCGGTCCGGAATTAGCTTGCGTAACGACTCGGATGCGGTCGCCGTACTGCCGAAGCTTGGCTTGCGTGTCGTCAGTTGAACCGTCATCGACGATGATCAGCTCAAAGTTACGGTACGTTTGCTGAAAGATGTTTTCAATGGTTTGCGAAATTACTCCGGCTCGATTATAAGTGGGAATAACCACGCTGACCAGGGGATCGCTCATAGTTTTTGTAAGGAGGTAGCTAGCCGGACCACACCGAGATGAAGATGCCGCTGTGAGCACGAGGCTTGAGCGTGCAAAGCCAGATGGGCACAAGCAGGGTCAGTTCTTTGCCGGGTGCCTTCGAGTCACAAGCACGATGATTCGATAAAACGGAGGCCGGTCAGCAAGCTTTAGCAGCGCCTCTACGGCGCGCGGGACGAGCTTCAGCAGAATCGCAAAAAGACGACAAGCAATTCCCGACAACTCCCTGCGGACTACCCAGTCATGGAACCTAATGTGCTCGTTGCCAAAAATTTCGACTGACCATTCAGGCGCCAAACCTTCAAAAAGGGTTTGATCGGGAAAGGGGTAGCGCATGTGTTCTTCAAGCCAGTCGTAGAGCTCAATCTTTTTTTTCTTCATATAATCGTGGAATTCTCGGTCCTTCTGATGGGCGAGCAAACCGGAGGGGAATCCAAAGACTGCGAATTTCCGTGTTACCCGGAGAGCTTCTCGCACTACCGTAGACCTATGCTCGGGTGGCACATGCTCAAGGACGTCTGAACCGACAACCGCCGCAAATGATGCATCGCCAAAAGGGAGCTTGGTTCCGGAGCATCGCACGGGAAGCATAGGCTTTTCCGGAGGCGCGGAGAAAGTTACGTCAGAGCCGACGAAAGGGTGCTTATAGAATTTTCCTAGTCCATACGGCCCTGACCCTATTTCCAGGAGCCGATCACCGGGGGCCAGCCCTTCCCTTAGAACTCGCAGGAGTGGAAAGTATCTGACGGCCCAATTAAGATGCAAGCGACACCATCCTCCTGGCTAACCGAGCCATGGGCAGTACGCTCTCCGCCTTCCTAAGGTCAAAGTCGTCAAAGAATTTAGTCACCATAAGGCACAGGAAATACAAAACGCCGAAAAGAAGGCCTTGAACTGCTAGTCCGACCCAGTGCAAGTATCCCCAAGGGCTCACCATCGAGAGTATCGAAAGCAAAACAAGCGCACAGACAGACGGTTTCAAGTACGCTTGCCCGGCTACCGTCAGGAAGGAAATGTGCGTTTGCCGCTCAAACAAATACAGAAAATATAAGCTCGCGGTCACCAGCGTTAAACAGGTAACGAAAAGAGCTCCCAGGAAACCGTATTCATAAGTCAGAGGGAGGCCCAATGACAAGTCCAGAATCAGCCCAAAAATCGCGGATTTAATCCCTGGGCGCAAGACGCCCTGACCCATCAGCATGAGGTAACCGGGCCCCGTGGTTAGATTGAAAAAGTGGACCAAGGTTAACACAGCCAGCGGTATCGCAACAACGCCAAACGCCGAGCCCAACCACAGGTAGACAAGCCGATGCGAGGCAAATGCCAGATAGAACACCAATGGCAGACCAAATAACGCTATGTATTTGTGGGAACGGAAGTATAGCTCCCGCAGCCTCCCGGAATCTCCCCTGGCATCTAGCTCCGACGCCGCAGCCATGACCGGTGAGAGAAGTAACTCCGGGACTTTACGGATCCTCATTGCGGTATCACTTGCAATGTTAAACCACCCTGCTGCCGTAACACCCACAAACATCCCCACGTAAAGCTTGCTAATCTGGGTATCAAGCGTAATCGCGATTTGAGTCAAGTACACCTTTAGGCTGAAATCGAAAATATGCCTTACCTCGGCCCAGTTGAAATCAAAGGGGTATGTGCGCAACTCGGGGAGCAATTTACGGACTATCCAGATGTTTACAAGCAAGGCGAGAGCCAGTCCGGCGAAATTGGCGCCCACCAAGCCCCTGAGGCCCCACCCCCAGTGCAGGAAAACCACGGTGAGAAGAGCTCGGAGAAGGTTTTGGGCTAAATTCAGAGCGTTCGTAAAATCCATCCTCTGAAGTCCCAAAAGGACCGAATAGTATGGCGCGGACAGTAAGCCTATGCCCACAATCACGCAGTTGCACATCCAGAGAATTGCCAACTCGCGAGCGGGAATCGCCGAACCTTTGAATAACACACGAACTAGAATGGGAGACGCACCACCCAACAGCATCATGACGAGCAACGCAATCGCGAGATAGAGGGAGAGCCCCGTGTCAATGAGCCGGTTTAAGGAGGTGAAATCATCGCGAGCATAGTATTCGGCAGCGTGCTTGGTCAGAGTTCCTGCTAGACCAAGATCGGCAAGTGAGCTCATGTTGATAAACACCAAAATTAACACCCATGTGCCATACCCTCCGGCGCCCACTTTTCCAATGATGTAGGGTATAAGGAGAAACTGCACCGGCCCCAAGAGAGCCATGCGAATGGCTGACGAGGTCGCGTTTCGAATGACCTTAATGCTTAAGGGTCTTTGTTCAGGCGCGACAATTCTACCTAAGGCTGCCAAGATACCTCACTAAGTAATGGCTTAGCATGAAATGGGGAGTAGCCGTTTACCCGAAGGCCTACCAGGTTCCGGGTGCCCGGGGGTGTGCGCTAATCTGAAAGACGTTATCAATGGTTTGCGAAGTTATTCCGCCTTGATGCAGAGGTTGGGTTCCATCCCGACTAATACCCAGCAGCAGTCAGGCCGCTCGCGGGACCCGTGTAAACATATGCTCCTGCGTCCCAATTTCCCGTGGAGGGCCGTGGGTTGCCAGCCTTGTCAAAGCACAGCGCTCCCAAGCCGGGATTAGGTTGCCCGCTGCAAATGCTAGAGAGATTTGTGGCAAGCCCGGTTGCCGGACTCCCAGGTTTCAGCGTCCCGTTCGCGTTCAGTAAGGGATTGCCAAGCACGCTGTTCAAGTCCAAACCGCTGGCCGATTGCCACGAGGAAAGCGTGGTGTAACCGTGCCCATTATTGTCCCAAATTCCATTTCCTCCAACGGTCGGCTGATACCAGTCGTTGTAATTTTCGATAGATGGGAGTCCGGCCGAATCGGCCAGTTGAAGCGGAGTTCCCCAGTTCTGAACGATGTTGTTGCGCGCGTCCATCGTGATGCCAGGTTCTAAGGACATCAGGCCGCTCATCGTGTTCGCGCCCACGAGGGTGTTGTTGTAAACGTGAAAGGCGACAGACCCGGAGGAGTTGTCGTTCTCTGCGTAGATCCCGCCATCCCCGCCTGTCGTATTAGTCGTCGCCGAAAGCAAAATCAGATTATTAAAAAAATAAGCGACATCCGCTAGAGCACTGCTGTTCTGGATGTCCATGGGTGATGTCGCATTGCCAATATCCCCATAGAAGTAATTGTTGTACACATAGGCGGATATTGATGTCCCGGTATTACCGCTGAACAGCACGATGGCGTTATGATGAAAGATATCAGTTCCAGGGGGAGAATCTAGGCCGCCGTCGTTCCAGGTAACCAGGTCGTGAATCGTGTTGCCCGATATAATCATCCCCGTGACCGTATCATTGGCACTTCCTCCGTTGGTGCCGATTGCCCAGTTAGTATGGTAGATAGTGTTGCCCATGATCCGTACGCCGCTGTCATTCAGGCCGTAACCGTAATATATACCGTTCACACAATCGTGAATCGTATCATTCTGAATCAGGTTATTCGTGGCCCCGGAGGCCGCCTGGTTTGCGAAATATACGCATGTGGTGCCTTGCGCGGCGCTGGATTCATCGCCGGTGCTGCTCCGGTCGTAAATGTCGTAGATCCCTAGGTTTTCCACCGTGCACCCAATACAAGCCACGAACTCGACAGCAACTGAAGCGTTCTCTGAGCATGTCCCTCCAGGACAGGCCCCGCCTGTGGTGCCGTTCAATTGGTTTTGTATGTACCCGTTCGTTCCCCCGTTCACCGTGATGAAACTGTTCCCATCTGAGTAAATGCAGCCGTTTGCATTGCAATATGATGGCTTGATAGCCGCTCCCGCCTCAAACTTGAGCGTGATGGGATTTCCACTTGAGCCACCCCTTTGGAACACGAAGGGCTGAAAGTTGGTTGTGCCCGTAATCGTGCCGCAGATGTGGACGGTCGTGCCCGGCCCGATCTTAGTCCCGGTGGGCGTGCCGGAGGTCCAGTTACTCGATGAGTTGAAAAAGGTATAGACCAATGCATCCGCGCAATCAGCACCGTTGTTGCCCCCTACCGCCGCTTGAGCCAGGTAAACATCAGTGCCTGCGGAATTGCCCACGGCGGCGATGGCGAGAATCACTAAAAACAGCAGATTTCGGGGTCTGATCACTATTTTCTCCATAAACCATCCCCATGGGTTCACCTGCCGGCGAACCCTGATGGAAATACCGTCCGACTCAAGTATAAGCCTTAGAGGCGCCCCGACGCCAAAAAAAATTCAAGGGCTATCCGGTTAATTCAGGTGACCCCAAAATACAGTATGCCCCCGCCCGTGTGTACATCCTTTGGGGGTTACCTGAAAGAACATGCAGCGGATAGCCCTTGGATTCTATTTAGTTGTAGGGCCGATCCGCAGCCCCGGCGGCGTTGCCCTGGGCTTTTCACCAGGCAGGGCATTTTCTAGGACCTTGCCGGACAAGCGGAACTTCCAACCCCAGGGTTGCACCCATTCTTTGGGCCGGCTCCTTTCCCGGCTTCCGCGACCTTTGTTAGGCGTCATCCCCGCCCAACCCGCCAGACGGGTCACGGCAGAATTTGGTGGGCGTGGGGTCCACAAGGACTCTCGGCAGGGCTTGAACTCGCCGTAAGAGCAACATTTTGTCACCAATCCCTCGGCCACCCAAACCCCCGAACCACGCCCGGAAACGGACACAATGTCATTTACGTTCCATCTGTAGCCCTGTTGTGCCCTTATTTGCCCTTTATCCACCATCACCGGAGGCCTGCGGCGCCAAAGCCAACACCCGCCCAAGGTAGTGGCGAAGTCCTTCTTGCCAGGGCCGAAAACAATTCAGGCCACGGGCTTTCAATGCGGCATTCTCCAAAACCGAATACGTTGGGCGTTGAACCTTTGCAGGGAATTCCTTCGGATCAGCTATCTCCACCTTTACCGGCAGGTTCGCGACGGAAAAGATTTCCCGCGCAAAAGCGTACCAGGTGCAACTGCCTTCGGCGGTCGCATGGAACAACCCAAAGTTGTCGCTGCGGCTGAGGAGCACCATCTGCTGCGCCAGTTCGTAGGTGGAGGTCGGAGTAACTTCTTCGCTGTCGACCACACGCACCTTGCCGCGTTCTTTTCCGAGCTTGAGCATGAGGTCAACGAAATTGAGACCACCCTTGCCACGGCAAGGGTGCTGACCATACAGCGCCGACGTCCGCAACACAAAGTGGCGATCGGCGGTGCAACGAACGTAGTGCTCCCCAGCCAGTTTGGTGATTCCATACGTATTCAAAGGCCGGGGGGCATCATTCTCTTCGTAAGGCCTGCACTTGGCGCCATCAAACACATAGTCGGTGCTAATTTGCATCAAGGTTGCACCCAAATCCTGCGCAACCATCGCAAGGTTTCGGGGCCCCAGCGCGTTGATAGAGAATGCGGCCTTGGGATCCTGCTCACAGCGTTCAACGTGA
The DNA here is from genome assembly GCA_049522495.1 of Terriglobia bacterium. Classification (GTDB taxonomy): domain Bacteria; phylum Acidobacteriota; class Terriglobia; order UBA7540; family UBA7540; genus Bog-366. Next base: position 44,555 of record JBEKNU010000002.1, on the reverse strand, counting down.
TGCATGGCCGCAGTATTAATGATGAGGTCAGGGTGTAGATCTTTTAGGGCTGTGGCGACGGATTCGATTGCCGAGATCTCGAAATCCCCATGGCCGAGAGCACAGACAGTATCTCCCTTGTCTGCGAAAGCTTGAGCGGCGTCACTCCCAAGTTGTCCGTTTGCACCAACAATGGCGACCCTCATCGGCGCGCAGCTCCCGCCATGTCGTGGACTTCAATCCCGTCTCCCATTGCTCTGAAAGACTCAATGTTAGAATACTGGGGATTATCCCAACCTTCGTACTTATCCTTGTTGTCGATGAGGCTCCCTACGATCGATTTTACATCGCAGCCTGGGTGAAAACTCAGTACGTTCTTCGCCTTTTCGATGCTGACCTTGTAGTTCCGGAAGTCCTGCATGTGCTTGATGCAAAGTTCCAAGCGAATGGAAAGTCGTTCTTCGATCGCGCCTTTCACCAAATCTCCGATCTCTCCCACGGTGTAATTCCCGGAAGCGATGTTGAAGATACCCGAAATCCCGTAGTTCGCCTCGATGGCCCGGATGTATGCGGTCGCGGCATCTTCAATGGCGAGTATCGGCCTCCAGATGGAAGGATTGTTCACGGTAATGACGCGGTTCTTCATCGCGCTCTTAAACATGGTGTTGATAATGAGATCGAAGCGCATCCGCGGGCTGTATCCGGAAATAGTTCCCTTGCGCAGCGAGATGACGGAGAAGCTGTCGTCGGTCAACTGCATAGCTGCTTGCTCTCCCTGCAGCTTGGAGATCCCATAGGGATAGCGGGAAGCGACCGGGCGGCTTTCATCGTACAGTTCGTTCTCCGTATAACCGTATACCGAACAGGACGACGCGTAGATGAACCTCTTCACCTTGGCAATCTTGGCCATGTAAGCGAGGTAGGCCGGAGCTGCGGCGTTAAAGATGAAATTCTTGCTCGGGGAATACTCCGCCATCGGATCGTTGGAGAGCCCCGCGAGAAAAATCGCTTGGTCGTATGACTCGAGGTCCTCTCCCGAGAGCTGGAAGATATCCTTTTTGAGTATGCCCACTTGCGGTGGCAAGTGGTTGCCGAACCAGAACAGGTCTACGACGTCGACCTTGTAACCTCGTTCAAGCAGTCGCGGGATCAGTACGGAACCTACATAGCCACCGCCCCCGGCAATCAAAAGCTTCATGGTATCTTGCCTCCAAATTAATGAGTTGTCGATTGGTTCTAATAGCGAAAGTTGTCGGATTCCGGCGCGGCGAGCCACTGTGCCAGCGTTTGTGCCTTGGCGTCCTTCTCCGAAATGGCGACATCGGCGAGCGGCCATTCCACGCCGATCGCGGGATCATTCCAGCGGATGGCAGACTCGGCTTGAGGGTTGTAAATGCCGGTGCATTTGTATTGGATTTCAGTTGGATCGGAGAGTGCGCAGAAACCACGCGCAAAGCCAGCGGGCGCCCAAACCATTCGGCGATTCTCTGCGGAGCTCTCTACCCCGACCCACTTCCCGAGCGTCGGAGAACCCTTTCGAATATCGACCGCAACCAGGAATGCGGAACCTACCGTAACCCGCATCAATTTGGCCATGGGAGGGGCCCATTGAAAATGCAACCCTCTCACAACCCCCTTGGTTGATCGGGAATGATTGTCTTGAACAAATTCGGTGGGCAAGCCAAGCAATTTGAATTGGTCTGTCCGGAATGTCTCCGAGAAAAAGCCCCGGCTGTCCTTGAAAATGTCGGGTACGATTACAACAACATCCTGCAGGTGCCTCGATTCGATTTTAATCTGCATATTCCGCTACCTTTCTCAATCATCCCAGGGCTCAATCGGACCGACTGCGCTTCGCCGTGGCACCTATAGGAATTAATTTGGTTTGCCCCCCTTCAGGAGCCCGTTGACCAAGTTCACCAGGGTCTGTCTCTCCTGGGACCATGTATGTGCCATGTAAACCTGCTGCCCTCGCTCGGCGATCGCAATAGCCTCGCTGGGGTGAGAAGAGACATATTCAATTTTTTCGGCAAGGTCCTCCGAGTTCCCCGATTCGAAAAAAAGGAGAGAGTCCGGGCCGAAGTAATCCTGGATGCCTGGGGTTCGCGGAGCAATCACCGGTTTGCCGACTGCCAGATACTCGAAAATTCGAGTCGGCGTATTAATGTCTGCAAAGGCACTTCGATGGTTGGGGATGACTCCTACATCGCAGTCTTCGATCTCTCGGACCAGTTCTTCCAGGCGCCTCGGCCCCAGAAAATGCACACAATCCTGCAGGCCCTTCTGGCGAGCCTCTTCCATCACGCGTTCCAGAAAAGGAGTCTTGCCACCATAAATTCTCAGCTCCGCGACAGGAACAGCCTCTCGCACTTTGGCAAGGGCGTCGACAGCAAGATCCAGACCATTGCGTTCAACCAACGACCCGTGATACATGATCACAAACCGTTTGGCAGCAGGGTCGCTTGCGGGCTCGTGTGCGTGCGCCTTTCGGAACGGGAAGATCTCTTCATCGGGAGCATTCATCACCACGCCAATTTTTTCGGGACGACAGCTGCGCGAGGCGAAGATGCGTTTGCAAGCGACGTTGACGGTAAGCACCAAATCCGCGCGCGCCATGCTCCATTTCTCAAGTCGGCTGATGAGCCGGACGCTTAGACTGTTTTTGTCAAGATCGAATATCGTCGTCATGAGTTCGGGCATGGGATCGTGCAGATCGAGAATTACCTTTGCTCCCAACGCCTTAGGGACCAAGGAACTCAAGATGAGAATGTCGGGCATGTTGTGCACATAGACCATGTCATAGCGACGTTTGAGCGACCGCATGGCCAGGATGATCGAGGAAATGAGAATGAAGGTAGAATACTGGAAAGCGTATGTAAACTTGCCGCCGCGACTCTTGGTCATGGGGATCCGGAGGACATCGATTCCGTTCAATGCCTCACGCTTCGGTGCTTTCCCATCCCCCAGGCATATCAAATCCACACTCATGCCTTCTTTGACAAGGGCGTCCACGGCCCGACGCGGTCGTGGATCGGAAGGGTATTGGGAAAACAAAACCATCCCCACCCGCTTTCCCTCAAGGCCCGAACTGCTCGAGAGGACCGCGGACTGGGATGGTGAAGGGGGGTGCCCCTGTGCATCGTTGGGCTGCGTGGTAGCGGCGCGATCTGCACTCAGATGAATCGTACTCGTGACAAGCTTGGCGAAGTTTCGCCATGAGGCAAAGCAGCGTCGCTGCGGGTCTCCCTTCGCGATGCTATCCCAACAACTATCCATGTAGTCGAGCGTCATCCTCGAAGGGCCCTGCCGGTAAAATAGGTCCATAGTAAGGCGCCGTGGTCGTGTCGAAAACGGCGGCCGAGACGGAGATCCCAGGGAATTCCGTCAGCCATTAGACGCCGCTCTCCTATCCTCTCGTGGTCGCCGCAACGTTGTCAACAACCTTCCTGGACGCCTCGCGCTCGATCTTCATGCTGTTGGAAGCCTGAATCGCCTCCCGGATCACTGAATGGTCAAACTCGCTTAGGATCTTGATGTTGGGCATGACGCAATGACCACCGATAATTCCCGGAAAGAACTTAACGGGTGGCAAGTATTTTATTTCTTCCCAGAACGAGCTGATTTCGCCGAAATCCTGGCCCGCTTGGTCACAATATCTCTCCACCTCCTGCGCCCAGGCGATCAACACACCGAAGTAAGTCGTTTCCGTTAGCTTCGCCAGCTCGGTCGCCTCCGGAGACGAGAGAACCTTGGTTTTCATGCCGATGGACTCGAAATGTTTGGCAGCCAACTCGCCAGTTGCGGGATCCATGGCTCCCACGAATTTTCTGTAGATAAGGAGCTCCTCGAGCATGCGAGCGTGTTTGCCACGCACCGGGCTGTTCACAACGGCGGCACGCGCTCGCAGGGCGATCTTTCGTGTTGTCCCGACCGCTACGGTGCTGTTGATGATCGTCAAACTGGGTTTGAAAAGCTCGATATACCGCACGGTCTCACCCACAAAGTCCTTAATCCCGAACGGAAAGCAGACGTGCAGGACTTCGACCTGCTCCGCCCGCTCGACCGGCGAGATATCCACCCCTACGGCATCATAGTGCTTGGAAACGAGCTCGAAGAGCGGCTTCCCCACCTCTCCAAGCCCAGCAACCACAACTTTGCTGTCCTTTGTCACGGCTTTTGAGCCTCCTCCAATAAGAGTTACAGTTTGGCGACCAACGACACCGTGGTTCCTCGTAGCAGTGGACTGTTGTCTGCACTGCAAACGACATCCGGCGATCACTCCCGGACGGGATAATCATCCCACGAACTACGCTCACCGGCAAACACACCCCAGTGCCTGTTTAACGCGATTTGGAAACCGGCATTTATTGACTTTGGAAGGGCATCCTTTCCCAATAAGGAGCAGAGCTGGTTTCGTTATAACCCCATGATGGAGGTCATGACCGCGCCCCGAGAGAGAGTTGGGAATTGGCGACAGTCTCTCCGCTAACGGAATCCAACACTTGCTGGGCAATTCGCTCCTGCTGCGCCGAGGTGAGCCCCGGAAACATGGGCAGAGACAGAATTTGCAAAGCAGCCTTTTCGGATACCGGGAAATCACCCTCGTGGTAGCCAAGATGCTTATAGGCTTTTTGCAGGTGGAGGGGAATGGGATAATGAATTCCCGTCCCGATACCAGCCTCGCCGAGTTGTTTCTGAAGTTGTTCCCGGTGTTGAACCTGCACGACGTAGAGGTGGAAAGCCGCTTTAGACCAAGAGGGTTCGAAGGGAAGCCGAATGGCCTCGGAGGCCCCACCTAAGAGCTTCTGATATCGCGACGCACATTCCCGGCGCCTTTCATTCCACTGGCCGAGATGCCGGAGCTTGACGCGCAAGATGCCGGCCTGGATCGCATCCAATCGGCCATTGTATCCTTCCAGGTCGTGGTAATACTTTTGGGCCTGGCCGTGATCACGCAATTGGCGGACTCTCTTGGCAAGGTCCGCATCGTTGGTGGTAACGGCTCCGGCTTCCCCACAAGCTCCCAGGTTCTTCCCGGGGTAAAAGCTGAAAGCCGCCGCCCTTCCCACCGAGCCCGCTTTCTTCCAACGGTTATCTTTGCGCGAAAAGTACTCGGCTCCGTGCGCTTGGCAAGCATCCTCAATGATAATCAGATTGTACTTTTCTGCCAATTCAAGGAGGGGGTCCATATCCGCCATTTGCCCGTAAAGATGCACCGGGACGATGGCCTTTACTGCCCTGGCGGTCTGCTTGTCCACGAGCTTGCCGTTGGAGTCGTTTCGAGAGCATTCCAAAGCAAGGTAATCGCCCAGCTTCTTCACATCCATGTTGTAGGTGCGCTCGTCGACATCCACAAATCGCGGGAGGGCGCCGCATTGAGAAATGGCTTCGCTCGTGGCGATAAAGGTGTTCGGGACGGTGATGACGGCATCGTCGGACCCAACCCCGGCGGCCATCAGTGCAAACCGCAAGGCATCGGTGCCGCTGCTCACACCGACACAATGCTGAGCGTCGCAGAACTTGGCGAAAGATTTTTCAAAATCTTCCACCATGGGGCCGCCAATAAAGCCCGCCGTATCGAGAACATGTGAAAACACCGCCGCCAACTCATCTTTGAGCTCCCGATGGGGAGTCACGAGGTCAAGAAAAGGAATTCGATTAGTTTCCACGATCTGTTTCCTCCGTCTTTTATTTGTCCAGTTTTCTCAAGAATTTGGCGGGGTTCCCCGCCACGATCACGTTGGCAGGAACATCCTTTGTAACCACACTCCCTGCCCCCACGATGGCATTTTCGCCGACTGTCACTTTAGAGAGAATCGTGCTCCCTGAACCGATCGAAGCACCTTTTTTCACCAGGGTTTTTTCCACTTTCCAGTCGGCCTCCGTCTGCAGCCCGCCGTCGGGATTGGCGGCCCGCGGATACGCGTCGTTGATGAACGTCACGCTGTGCCCAATGAAGACATTGTCTTCGATGGTTACGCCCTCACAGATAAAAGTGTGGCTGGAGATCTTGCATCTTTGCCCGATTTTGGCATTCTTCTGCACCTCCACAAACGCGCCAATCTTTGTGCCGTCGCCGATCTCACATCCATAGAGGTTAATGAACTTGGAAAGCTTGACGTCTTTTCCCAGCTTGACATCGGGGGCGATGCTCAGGAATTCGCTCATATGCGGACGATCTTCCCCCTTTCCCGGATCGATTCGGTCGCAGCTTCCAGCATTTTCACCACCTTCAGTCCAGCATGCCCGTCGTTGAAGGGGGTTTTGCTATTCTTGATGCAATCGATGAAGTAGCTGCACTCCGCCTTCAAGGCCTCGGTCTGCTCCACCCGGGGCGCCCACATGTCGCCGGAGCGGTAACTGACCAACAGGTCGTAGACACCCTCGCGGCTGGTGATCTTCACTCCCTTGTCGTAAATCTTCACTTTCTCGTCCGCTTCCAGATCGTTCCACACCACCATTTTTTTCTCTCCGCCGATCAGGGTGGTCCGAACCTTAACGGGCGATAGCCAATTGACATTGATGTGAGCGATGATGTTGTTCTCGAAATAAACCGTGATAAATGCTATATCCTCGTGGCCATTCAAGTGTCTTTCGCCCGTCGCAACGATCGCCTCCACCTTGTCCTTGATTAAATAATCCATTATGGAGAGGTCGTGGGGGGCCAAATCCCAAATCACATTGACGTCGTGTTGGAAAAGGCCTAAATTCACGCGGGTCGAGTCATAGTAAAAAAGCTTTCCCAGCGCTCCTTCATCAACCAGTTCCCGGATCTTCTTCACGGCGCCGGTGAACAGGAACGTGTGGTCCACCATAATTCGCAGATTCTTTTTCTCGGCCAGTTCGATCAGTTCCTCGGCTTGCGCGGCCGTGGAGGTAAAGGGCTTTTCCACAAACACGTGCTTGCCATTTTCCAGCGCAGCTTTGGCCAATTCGAAATGCGTCCAAACGGGCGTGATAACTGCTATGGCGTCGAGGTTCGGGGCCGATAGGGTTTCGCCGATGTCGGAAGATACTTGCATGCTGTGGTGCGCTTGTTTGGCGCGGCGCAGCGCCGCCGCGCTCTTGTCGCACACCACGCCAACTTCACAGTCCTCCAGGGAACAGAAGTTTCTGACGATTTGTGGGCCCCAATAACCGTAACCGATAATACCGATCCGAATCATTTTTCCCCCTTGGGCTCGATATATTGCCGCTTGGTAAGGATCAATACGCGCCGTCTCCCCTAAACACCGCAGCGGGCGTTCGCAGGAGGATTTTGATGTCCAACCAAGGCGACCAGGTTTTTGCGTAGCGGAGGTCCAGACGGACCATTTCGTCAAACTTGGTCCTGCTCCGTCCCTCCACCTGCCACAGTCCCGTGATCCCCGGCTTCGCCTCGAGGAAGCGCCGCCGGTGCCATACTTCATAGGCCTCAACCTCGTAAGGGATAGGGGGACGGGGCCCCACCAGAGACATCTCGCCCTTGAGCACGTTGAAGAACTGAGGTAGTTCGTCCAGACTGGTCTTCCGCAGAAATTTCCCGACAGGTGTAACCCGGGGGTCGTCCTTTATCTTGTAAACATTCCCCTTGCCATCGTGCTTCCCGGAAATCAGCCCTCGGACGTATTCCTGGTGAATCTTCGCATCGTTCTTGTAATACATTGATCGGAACTTCAGGCAGGAAAAGCGAATGCCATACTCTCCCACGCGATCCTGCTTGAACAGGATCGGGCCTTTCGACGTCAGCTTAATTGCGACAGCAATGACAGCATAGAGCGGGGAGAGCAGGATAAGCGCCGCGAGGCTCCCGGTCAGATCTATGGCTCTTTTGACTACCCGGGAGGTTGTGGATGCGATGTTTTTTGGCAGTAAATCGGGATAGAGACTGATGTCCGTGGAACGGCCGCCCTTGTTGAGGTCCAAATCGTCTGGAAACACATGGAAGGAGATATGGATGGCATTCATCTGCTCCAGACCCAGCCTGTTCCGTAAGGCTGCGCCCACCCTCGAATGCAGAGCGCTGAGGATGGAGGTCAGGTCCCCCTTGCCGATTTCTGTGCAGATAACACCCACCACCGAACCGTTCTGATACCAGCCATGCAAATCCGTCTCGCGCGCGGAGCTGGAAAGCGCCTCCGATATTCCTTCAAGAACCATCCCGCTGCGGTCGGTCTCAATAACCTTGCCGACATGCACAAGCATTAGCACAAACCGTTGCCGAGAGCGCTCACTTCTTTTCCGCTCAATCGACAACACCTTCCGGAAAAGCTCTTCCGACACCAGCGAAAACCCGGTATCCTCGCTCTGGCCCTCTTCCCTGTCAAGTGGATTCAATGGAGACACAGCTCCCAGGGTCATCTTCCGCGACCTTTTTGGAGCAAAGATTTCGCTGATCATCTTAATCTCTCCTCTATCGCCAATATGTTAATAAGTAGACCGGTTACCCGTTCAATCAAACCACGGACTGCCCTGACGCACACCCAGCTTAGCTGATTAGAAAACTCTTACAATGGCCCCATGGTGGAGTTGAAATAGGACTAATGGCGCATATCTGACTGGCACCAAGATGCTATCCTTTTAGGGGGTTATGAGCCCAAAAATGCCGATAACGGGGAGTATAGTAAGGGGTTGCTGCTAACCCTCGACGACATGATTATTAAAAATCTATGAAGAGAATGCTCAAACACTTCTGGGACCGTTTCTCGCCAGGGAGCCAGTTTTGAGTTGGGCTGCGCGCTTAATGACCAAGCGGGATTGCTTTAAGTCGGAAATCAATGCCCACCGTTACGAGGTCGCGGTCGAAATTCGCCGCAACGGGTACGCTCCCAGAGGACAATTGGTGAAAGGTTTGGTAGGATACGTGGAAGGCCGCGCCATTCGAGAAGGGGCGCGTGAGATCAAATCCCCCCAATAAGGCATCCGTCTTTCCACTGCCAAGGTGCAAGAGCGAGGTTTCCACTCTCGTAGCGCCGCCGTGCAGTCCAGCTTCCCAGCGTCCAACCAGGCGCCGGCGCACTCCCAGTGTGGCCGAGGTGCTTTCCACCATGGTGTAAAGGCCCCCGCTGTCGGATGCCGCCCTTTGGACAGACAGATCCAAGGCCGTCTTCTTAACCTCTTTGGTAATACTTCCTCCACCGGCGCCTTGCAATTGTCTCACCGCACCCCCGCTCGCAGACTGGCCAAAGATACTAGCGTATTGCGGCCCGCCGAAGAACGCCAGGGTGACGGTGGGGGACACTCGTGACTGGATGGAGAAGAACGCGCTTTCGTTTTGAAAACGCCGGTTGCCGCCGAAGCCCGTGCCCCCATCGTACGTGGAATCTTGATGGAGCAAAGCAAGGCCGAAACTTGTATGCTCGGTAATACGGTATTGATACTGAAAGCCGCCACTCATTTCCCGGGTGTTATACAACGGCTGACCCACGATCTGGGCGCTTCCGAATCGGCGCTCGTCGTAATTACCCGAAAGGGTAAGAGACGTCCTATGGCTCTTCACAAAGCTCAGATTCAACCCACTCGTATTCGCCAGCGTTCTGACCGTGTACGGGATGATCGATTGATTCAGGGCGGTGGGCGAACTAAGCCCCGACAGAATCTGCTGGGATTGAAAGGCGCCGTTTAGATAACTGAAAGTGTCATACATTCCGATATAAAAGCGTGAACTCATTCGGTAAGTCAGGTTCAGAGTACCAAGATGGTTGAGCCGGTCCAGTTGGTTAGTATTGTTGTATAAGGCAAACTCAGGCTGGTAATCAAAACTGAATGTCACGTTCTCGGTCTGCCTTAGAAACTTTAGATCAGAACTAAAATTGGCCCCTTCATCTCTGATCCGGCCTGAGTTCCTTTGGAGGACGTTGTCGTCGTAGAAGGTCGAGGCGCCCAAGCTCAGCGAAACTTGGTTCGTGGGAATGGACTCTCCCGCGAACCGTAACGGTGTCTGCAATCCAACGCCAAAAACTGCTGGTTGGGATGCGGCCCCTGCCGTGGGCGATGCTGTTTGCGCCATAAGACCTAAGGGCAACAAGATCGCGAACATGGCGAGGGGAAAGAGTTTCTTCAAATTACCTCTCCAAGACAACTACCATCATATCACTCCTCCTGAACTCCAGTTCCGGGTTCAGGTGTCAATCCCTTCCCCAAAATGCACTAATGAACTTGTTGCCCTCCCCGGGTCATGCGATAACTTCGTATCGCCACCGCCAGGGCTGTCGGAATACCTGCCATGGGATTCTCTTGGGTGCGAACCACCGTTCCCTTACAGACAACCTCGCCGCGTGCTTCCCCGAGGACGGCAATGGGAAGCTCAAATCTCAGTTCAATCGTGATCTTTGGCTCTAAGGAGGCTTCCGCAAGCAACAGTACTCCCGAGCAACTGATGTTCTCAGTCCTGCCCTCGAACCAGGTCGACTCGTGTGGCTGGCGGTAGCGCACAGGAATGCTGAGCGGAAATCGTTCTTTCCGTATGGTGCCTTTGGGGAGCAGTTCGAGGCGAGGGTCAGTCATGGCAGTATTCGCGGTTACAGAAATTATCTCTGATTAGTCCGCGTCTCCTTTTATACGATTTTGTCAGATTGACTCAAGGATGTTAAAAGAAAACTCAGGAGTGCAATACCCAGAAAAGAAACCTGCTCACAAAATCCATAAATCGGTGTGTCATCCTAGTCTTCGTTCTTGCGGTCGCCCGCCCAAGTGCCGCAACCATGATAGGGGCTTCCTTTCAGTGCAGGCGTGGGCAGCCCTCAGGGCATTAGGCGAAGTGCTTTTCTTTAAGGCCCGGACTTAGGAGAGCTTGCCGGGGAATCTCAGGAAAGACATCCGTTCCCGGGCATAGGGCACGAGCAAGGCCAGTGATGCGCCGAGCGTGTCCAATCCGCAATCGCGAAGCGAGGCATGTCGTCCAGGAACAAATAGCTGATGAAACTCATCCGAGAGGGAATAAGCGGCGGCGAGCGCAATGCAAATCGCCGCACGGCTCGATCGCCAGGATTCCAAGCCCTTTCCATTAGGAATACCGTACAGAAGAAGGGCGAAAATGCCATACTCGGTCAAGTGCGCCAGTTTCCGGAGAGCCGCATGCAGAAGCCCGAAGGTGCGCAGCGAGACGTGGAGGTGCATTAGGTCCAGCGCCAGGGCCAACCAACGTCCCGTGTAATGGGGACTGAACCCATGAGTGGAAAGGAAGAAAATCTGTATAGCCCATGCAAGGGTTATGACCCACCAGAGCACGGAGGCTGGCTTTGCGAACATACTTTCCATATGCCGTCTGTCCCAGGCCCCGGATGCCCTCTGCCCTTGCCTGATTCTTGCCTCAGCTCAAACGGGTTGCCGTTCGTGACCAATGAAGCTGAAGTCCATTTCCTCGACTGAAGGAATTATTCGTTGAAAATACAGCTCCGCCCTATGACTTACAGAAGCACTTACTCTGTAAGCCTTGACCCGAATTCGTACGAGTACGAGAAGGGACGCCCGAAACAGCCTCCACCCCTGCTGAATTAGGATCGCAAGCGTTGGGCACGCTCATTGCTATGAATATGCCCATCACTTCTCGCATCCAACATGGTTTGAATTAACCCTGACTGAGGTTCCCCGTTGGGCGAGGGGGAATCTCCTCCGACCTGGCTTAATCTTTGCTCCAAGTCGATCATTCCCTCGCTGAAACAACGGATTGACCGGACGCACACCCATCTTAGCTGATTAGAAAACTCTGACAATAGCCCGATGGTGTAGTTGAAATAGGACTGATAACACATGCCCGAGTGGCACCAGAATTCCAATCCTTTTAAGAGGTTACGGGCACAAGACCGCCGAAAGGGGGAAGGATGGTGCTAGTCCTCGTTGATTAACCGGTGACGGGTGCCGGTTCTCTATTTTAGGCTGAACCAAGACTGCTTGGCGCGATGTTTAGGCTGTACGTATCCATAGTATTTGGAGTAGTAAGCGTCGATCCCTTCTACGCCGTTAAGTATGATTCCAAGGATGTGATCGCGCCCGATATTCTGGGTTGCTTCCTCAATAGCCTCTCGCGGAGTCTTTCCGGCGCGAGCTACCAGCAATGTGGCATCAGACTGTGCCTTCAATGCAAGGATTTCAGCCATGGGGGTCGTAGGCGGTGCATCGATGAGAATCCATTTGAAGGTAGCCGCAAGACCCTCCACGAGGTGCGAGGTGAAGGCAAACTGTAGGAAGCTGCCCCCCTCCGTCGGGTGCCCTGCGGGCAAAAAGTAAAAGCCCAGGGGATCGATGCGCCGGATTGCCAGCATCGGGTCATTCTTGCTTTCAAGACACTCCGTTAGCCCCGGCCACGGCTTGAGACCCAGTTTTATTGACAGAGATGGTCGATAAACGTCGGCCTCCAGCAAGAGCACGGGCCGCTTTCCCTTTTCGGACATCGCTGTGGCCAGATTTAAGGCCACGGTGCTCTTGCCGTCGCCTGGCAAAGGGCTGGTAACCAGGAGGGTTTTTAGCTTTTTCGAAGCCTGCAAGTGCTTGAGGCGCATTTGCACCAGTCTGAACCTGTCTGCACCGGCACTCCGCGGATCGCTGTGCACGACAATGCGGGAATCCGGGGGAACCGGGCTCGTTTCAGCCGGAAAAGGCAGATTGATTTCCGCCCTTTCCAATCCCTTCAGAAACTCATCCGCCGTGCTGGAGGGCATCATGTCGTGCTCGGTCTCGGGCTTGAAAAAGCGGTTCGGCAAGAACTCAGCTCCCTTTTTCTTTGAATCGTCGGGCTGCTCGAGTGGGCTTCGCCCACTCCACTACCCCCGCCGGTAAACGTAGAATTCCGTCGCGCAAACCAGCATGCACAAGGCAGCCCCCACAAACCATTCTACCATTCGTAGGCGCGAACGCCTGCGGCCTTCGGCTTTAGTGACCAGGGCCGGCATGCCCACCATCAAGGGGAAGGAAAATAAACGGCTCAGATCCTTTTCATCAATCAGCGAGTGATCTTTGGCCTCGAGCAGGAAAACCACGGCCACGCCCAGTGCCAAGCCCGCCCCCAAACCGCCCAAGCTGATTTTCATGTGGTCCAAACCGGAGGGCTTCACGGGCAGGTTGGGGGGGTCGATGACGGTGAATTTGGAGCCCTGTTGGCGTATTTCCAAGCTGGTTGCCAACTCCGATTGCGTTTTCTTGCTTTGCAAGTCGTCGTAGTTTTTCTTTGACAAGTCATAGCCGCGCAGGATAGCCGCAAGCTGTTCCTCACGAACCGGGGTCATGTTGAGGCGGCCTTGGATTTCCGCTATGCGCGATTCAATCTGCTTTTGCTCCTTGAGGCCATCCTGGACTTCCAATTTGTTTGCTTGCAGTTGACTTTGGAGTTGGGCGATCGCTGCGTCTCTCTCAGGGGAACTGGCCGTTTTGGCAATATCCTTGCCTGTTTCACCCGTGGCAGGGTCGGGCCCCTTCGGCGGTGCTGCCGGCGCGGCTTGCGCTGTTGCCAGAGTGGCTTCTGCTTCCTTTATTTGTTCATCAAGTTTCACCACGTCTGGGTATTTGTCCGTGTAACGCGCCAAGAGACCGGCTCTTTCATTCTTGAGTTTAGCCAACTCCTGCCTGGCGGCTTCGGTGGGACTGACAACCACCGTCCCCGGCGGTGCGATCCCCTCGGCCGCCATATTTTGGTACTGGGCGAGGAGGGACTCATTGAAAGCCTGTTGCTCGCGGGCATGACTTATAGTGGCCATGGTGTTCTGAAGTTGCGCGTGCAACCCGGCAAGATTTGCCAGATTTGCCTGCTGCTGCTCGGGGAGTTCACCGAGGTATTTCATCTTAAAATCACGCTGCAGTTCCTCCTGTCGCCTCAGATCTTCGGCAGCAGCCTGAAGATGCTCGTCCAGGAAGTTAGTCGTCCCCGCGGACTGCTCTTCACGGGACTTCTCGTATCCTTGGGTGAAGAGGGTGGTGAGCTCGAGGGTAACCCGTTGAGCCATGTGCGGATCATTGCCTGTGTAAGAAATCTTGAAGGAGTTAAGGTCTTTGGCCTCACCGGCTTTTTCAGGGGGTGCGAGATTAATATCGCTCCGTATCATTTCCACCAACTCCTCAGGCGCCAAACGCTTCCGCGCCTTGGGGTAAAGGCCGAATTCGTCGATGATCTTGAGCAACTGAGTGCGCGAAAGAATCTCGTCTCTCATGAGCATGAGCTGCTCTTGGAGATCAGCGGTACTATTGGGAGTAACGTAGCGTTCCGGCACTTGCTGGTGTGCCACAAGAATCGTGGCCACTGAGGTGTAATGGTTGGGGATCACTCTCGTCGCCGCACAGGCGCCCAAACCCACCACGACCGTGGGCACAAACACCCACCAGCGGCGTTTGACCGCCACGCGTAGAAGCTTGTTGACTAATACATCCAAGCCTTCATCTTGTTCGCCCAAGAAATTCTACCTCCAGGTGATGTTCAATCGCCGCAGCGCATCCGTTACCGGCCACTGTTCATGTGCTCGTGCCGTATGTTCATAATTGACTGCTGTATTTCCACTCCCACCCAGGCGCTCGCCGCCGCATAAGTCAGCCTTCTGCTCAGTTTCTGGCCGTACCGAGTTCGATACAGGAGCAAGTCGAACGGAGCCGCAAAGAGCAGGTTCGCCATGGGATAAATGCTGGCTTTGCCCGCGAAAGGGCGCATAATCGGATCGACTTCGGTTGGCCTGTAGCCGCTTGGGCAATGGCTGAAAAAGTGATTTGTACTCTCCGCGTCCCAAGTTACAGCGGCGTGGACAGCCAAGCCCAGAAGGATAAGGGCGACTCTTTCCCGTATGGTGACCCCTCGCCTTCCACTCAATTGAGGAGCTTTCAGAAACGCCGATTCAACGCTCTTTTCATTCCTGGCATGAGCCGCATCCAAACCCATGTGATCCGGCCCCTGATTTGCCGCAGGAGTCAAGCCCGTCCACTTCATATCCGTGGGCAAACCGAGTGCGGCAACAACTCCTTCTCCTGTTCTAGGCTGCACGCCGTTTTCAAAAGCATCTCCATGAACTGGCACGTCTGCCGGGGGTGAAACGGTTTGTCCATCAAGGCCAGTTGGAAACAACATCAAGAATAGGCTGAACCATATGAAGGTGCGCAAATGTACTCTCTAGGGAACAACGATCGTATCGCCATTCTTGAGTTCAACGTTCTGCTCGGGATTACGCCCTTTAATAACCTTCTTGTAATCGAAGGGCAGCGTCTGGTTCGAGCCCCCACTGACGGGCCGGATGATGTAAATCTTGCTCTGCTTGGCGAAATCCAAAAAGCCGCCAGCGACCGCGATGGCCTCCAGAACCGTTGTGGGTTTTCCCAATTCATAGGCGCCTGGCTTGACCACTTTACCAAGGACGCTGTAAGTTCGGCTCTTCACCTCTTGCACGATCACCGCAACTTGCGGATCGGAAATAAACTCCTTCAGCTTCTGTGTCAATATCCGCTGCACCGCGGCGGGTGTTAAACCGCTCACTTCCAGCTCATTAATCAGGGGAAGTGATATCTTGCCATCCGGGCGCACCGGAACGGTCCGGGTAAGCTCCACATCCTTCCAAACAGTAATCGCCAAGACGTCGGAGGGCCCGATGATGTAATCCGTGTCGGCCTGCTTGGAACTGGGGTTGGGCTGATCCTTTGCTTTCTGCCCCGATGGCCCCAGCATACTGGCGACCTGGACGCCCTGGAACCCTCCCCCTTTGCTGGAATCTGATCCAAGAGCAATATGAGAGGCGAGCAAAAGACAAGCCGACAGGACGATTCGAACCAAGCCAGTCCTGGCACTCGAGGTCCACATCATTCCTGCTCGCTCACTGTGATCCATTCTCATCTCGTTAGGTTCCCTAGGGGAGTGCTGGTTGCGGTCGGCCGGAATGCCGTATCAGCGCCGCTGGGGCTAATGACTCTTAAGCCCCGCTCGGTCCAACGAGCTCGACAACCGGACCGCCCGTGTCAATTCTCAAATCGTCCTTTCGGACAGGTTCGGATCCGCGGACGCGCTCCACCATGCTGGCGTCAACCTCCACGGCGGCAGATCGGGCAAGCATTTCCACCGAAAGGACCAACCGGTAAGCGCTCTTGCTGCGGACGAGAATCCCTTCGATTCCTTCCAAGGGGCCTGACTTAATCCGCACCCGGTCTCCGCACTTGATGAAGGGGTGTTGCTGAATTCGCAAAGGGCTTTCAACCAACCGGCGCACCGCATCGATTTCATCTTGGGGAATATCAGCCGGACGCCCTCCCCAAGCCACCAGCGAGTGAACGCCCGGTGTCGTCAGGATGTTCAACATGCGGTCAAGCCCACCCTGAATGAAAACGTAATTGGGGAAAAGCGGCATGTCGAGTTCCTTCCGGCGGTCTTTCCAGCGATGAATGGCCCGATACTGGGGCAGGAAGACATCAAATCCTTTGCCGGTCAGAGCGTGGGCAACCAGCCTTTCGTGCTGATGGCGCGTGTAAAGCGCATGCCAGCGCGCTTCCACAAGGCTGGAAATTCGTTCCGTCCCTCTCTCTTCCATCGGCATCAGACCTCCCCTTTTAGCTGACAAAACCCCAGCCCCCAAGATCCTCAGGCAAACGGCATCAAACCCTTGGAAGGTGCATTCCCGCGCGTTATGCGATAGGGGTGGATTGCCACGGCCAAAGCGGTAGGAGCATCCCACCCGCCCAACCGTTCAACCCGCATAACTGTGCCCTTGCAGAGGACCTCAGCGGGAGGGTCTTCCTTTCCACCACCCGCCGCAAGCTGTAACCTCAGCTCCACAAGCGTATCCACACTAAACGATGTGGTACACGTGAACAGCATGCCCGTCCGGCTGATGTTTTCTGTCCACCCCTCAAACCACTCCCGGCCGTTTAGTTCCCGGTAGTAAACCCGAAGGTGCAGCGCGAACCGTCGTGCCCGGCCTACGGATTGCAGTAAGGTTTTTGTTGGCATGCCAATGACCGATGAAACTGACGTCTCTTCCCTTCTCTGATGCTTTGGCTGCTCGAAAGGCAGCTCCGCCCTTTGACTTACAGAAATCCTCATTCTGAAAGCCTCCAGTCTAGTTCGTACGAGAAGCGACGCCCAAACTAGTCTCCATCCGTGCTGAATAGAATAGCAAGCGTTGGGCACGCTCATGCCTATGAATGAACCCATCGCTTCTCGTATCCAACATGGCTCGCATCAACCCTGACTGAGGCCCCTGTCGCGAAGGCAGATCTTTGACAACCGGGTTTATTCTTTGCTCCCGGCCGGTCAACCACAACGTACTGACCGGACACACTTAGCTTAGCTGATTAGAAAACCCTGACAATAGCCCGATGGTATAGTTGAAATAGCACTAATAGCCCATATCTGGATGGCACGCTAACATGCTCTTCTTTTAACGGGTTATGAGCCCCCGAGGGCCGAAAAAAGGGGGCTATCGTGGGGGGCGGTGCTAGTCCTGTTTAATCAACTGGTGGTTGATGGCAAAGAGCACCAGTTCCAAGCGGTTGGAGACTCCCAGCTTGTCAAAAATGTTCGTCAAGTGGTGCTTGGAAGTGTGTTCACTGATACCCAGCTTCCGAGCTAGGTCCTTATTGGTGTAGCCCGCCACGATGAGCGCGACGACCTGCAATTCACGAGCGGTAAGTCCGAAGTTCCGCGTAGTCTCCGCAGCACGGTGTTGAGGCATCATCCGTTGCAGGGCCTGGATCAGGTCGGAAGTGCTATCCTGGCCGATCCAGAACTGATCATCATTTACGCAGCGGATACTCTTCAAGATAACCTGGAGAGTGGAATGCTTCAAGACGATGCCGCGCGCTCCCAACTGCAGCGCCTCAATCACCTGCTCCTTCTCGATGGACGCAGTCAGGAGGATGGTGCGCGTTTGAATCCCCAACTGGCTCAACGCGCGCAAGGTCTCAAGGCCGGTGCCCTTGGGCATGGAAAGATCCAACAGCAAAATCCTCGGTTTGTGCTGGCGGACCACCTTGACCGTCTCTTCGCCATCCGAAGCTTCCGCAACAATGCGGAACCCCCGCTCAGCTTCAAGCAGCTTCCGCAAACCCTCCCGAAATACCGGGTGGTCATCCGAAATGACAATCTCAATTGGAGTTGGTAGTTCTTCCATTAGTGCTCAAGGGTACAAAGATTTCTAATTTGGCTCCGGAACCTGGAACTGATTCTATCATGAGTTCGCCCCCGATGGAGCGAACCCTTTCCTTGATGACCAAGGGACACTCGGGCACACTTTCCAGCTCTAGGGACGATCGACGGCCTGTGAACCCAAAACCGCGGCCATCATCCTCGACGCACAATCTCCAATGTCCATTCTCCCGGCCAAAGGCCACTTGCACTTTGTGGGCGCCGCTATGCTTGCGGACATTCGCCAGCGCCTCTTGCACGATCCGCACCAACTGGGCGCACACCCGAGGTTGCAAGGATATTTCTTGCGCTTCGGCGACAAAACTGGCGGAAATTCCCAGGTCGCGCCGAAACCTCTCCACCGTACACTCCAGGCAGTCCAAAAGGCGGGCAGGCTCAACCTCCAGCGGTCTTACGCGGTGCATTTCCTCTCTAAAATTTGCAATCTCATTGTGGAGAACTTCTTGCAAGCGCTTCAAATCCCCGCTCGGGGCGCCCGAGCCATTCGCGCTCTCTTGCGCCCGCCGCAGGAGATCGATTTGCATTTCCACCCCGATCAGCGACTGAATAACCCCGTCGTGAAGTTCCTGCGCCAAGCGCAACCGCTCCCGGGATTGAGCCCGTGACCGCAAGCGCCCCACCAGGAATCTGTTGAAAATGACGGGGCCCACTTCCCGGACTAAAGTCGCCAGGAATCGGGAATTGTCCTTGGAGTCCATTCGATTCCGGGGGCCGTAAACGGTAAGGCGCCCAAACCACCTCTTCTCTAAAGAAAATGAGGTGGCAAGGAGTGAGCCGAATCCTCCCAAGGGCGCGTGCTTCTCGCTCACAATGCGCATATCGTAAAGCTCGTCATAGTAGTGATCCAAGGCACTGAACTGCGCCAGCGCCGAGCGCAGGGGATTCTGCAAATCTTCCTCCCGCTTCACCATGGCCGCGGCCCGCAGCTTTGGATCCCCTCCCATACGACGCAGTCCGAGCAGCCGGCAGACTTCTTCCGGCAACATGGCAAAGGATGCCTCTCGTTCCGGCCCGGTCAGGCTCCAGGACTTGACCTCGTTTTCACCGGGGTGTGTCGGGCGGCTGGCTTCCCAGAAGAATGTCTGTTCACCTTTAATCTCCTGGATGACCAGCCCCACCTGATCGGCATGAAAGTGTTCGCGCACAAATTTCAGGATATTCCCGAGATTCACTCGTAAGCTTGATTCATGAAGCGTCTTCCTGACCAGCCGCGTGATAATAACACCGTCAGCATGTTGCTTCTTCTCCCTTTCCATCAGTAGGCCGAAGAGATATGCCGACAAGACCAGCAGGGCAATAATCGCATTGAAATACCCGCTTCCCCCCACCCAGTGCGGCATGCCATCGGACCAGGCAGAAGGGGGACCCGCGTCTAACAACAAAACAATAATGCCGACGCAGACCGTGGGAAGAATTCCCGCCACACCCCACCGGCTTGCCGCCGAGAGGAGCACAAAAATGTAGAGGGGAAGGAACGGGCTGTGCGCTCCCCCGGTCATCATGATGATCAACGAGGCAAGAATCACGTCCGCGACGTGAGAACTCAATCGCCATACCAAACCGCTGTGCCGCCCATACCGCACCACCGCCAGGTTTAACAGTCCGTACGCAAAATAGGCGAAAGTCAATAGCCGGCCAAGGGCAACATGCCTCCCGAGAACCGCAGGATAGAGATAGCCGGTAAGGACGCAAGCAGAACCGAGCACGAGACAGGCGTGTGCCAGGAAATACTCCTGATCCCGGCCCTGTCCCTCCAGTCCCGCCGCTCCGCCTTCGAAAATCATACCGTGCGCTCCAAAAACCAAGCTGCGAACTAATGCCCCTCTGGCTCACCCAAGAGGATATAGCACCCACCCCACCACCTCGGTGGTGAAGCTCATCTGGAGAAACCTTTCCTTGCGGGGGTAACTCCCCCTCCCGTCGGGCTATGACATTCAAACGTTTGGACTATCTGCAGTCTACCCGAAATCCTCCGACCCTTCAAGTAGAACCTTTTATATTAACGGTAAGTTACATAGCACCCCCACCCGAGGATGTCCCCGTACGTGTGATAGAGCCAGCAGTCCGCCTGGCGCCTCCGCATCCCATGACCGCCACAGGACGTGGAATATCGTTATAGCACCCCGCACCGTCAGTCACAGTTGCAATCCGGTATGGAAATCTGATATTTATCCCGCCCTAAGGGAGAAACAACATGAATCATTCGGATGATCGACCGCGCGCGGAAAAGTGGAGTACCCCCGCTGACCCCGGCCGCAAGCTCGCAGCCCGGCCGGCGATGATCGCGCTGCTGGTGGCAGCGTGGATTGCGGCGGGTCCTTCGCCCCGCGTCTGGGCGCAGATTAACGACATCTTCCGCATCAACAACGGCGCCTTCGCGAATCACACGGAGTACCACCGAATCGATTTGCCGCCGGGGAAGGAATTCGTGCTCGCCGACCTCGCGGGCCCCGGGAAAATCACCTACTTCTATTACACCGACAACAGTTACAAGCATGGCACGGACGGCACCGGCCCGCTTTACGCCGGCCTGGTGCTGAAGGTCTATTGGGACGACGCCGCCGAGCCCAGCATTCGCGTTCCGCTTTGGGCCTTCTTCGGCGTCTTCAACCACAAAGTGATTGATTATCAGTCGCTCCCCATGCAAATCAATCACTACAACTACATGTGCTATTTGCCCATGCCCTTCTCCCGTCGCGCGCGCGTGGTCCTGGCGAATGACGGCGACGAGGAGTACATCCGCCCCGTGGCGTATGGCGTCGATTACGAAAGTGACCCCGCCTTCGCCGGCGAGATGAGCCGCCTCCATGCCACGTATAACCGCTCGAATCCGGTTCGCGACGGCATCCACCAATTACTGGATGTCACCGGCAAAGGCCAATACGTCGGCAATTTCCTCCAGGTGGATACCAAATGGGAGGGCTGGTGGGGTGAAGGCGATACGGATTTCCGCGTGGACGGCAAGGCTTTGACTCACACCGCTGGAACCGAAGACGAATACGGCGCGTGCTGGGGATTCGAACATATCTACTCGTACATTTACAGCGGGTACATCCAGATGGATGAGGGACAGAATCGCATGTACCGATGGTATCTGGCGAATCCTGTGCGCTTCCAGAAATCGCTCGAAGTGGAAATTCAAAACCAGCGAAACGACAACGGAAAACAAGTGCCCAGCCACGACGATTACACCAGCGTGGCGTTCTGGTATCAGGAAGGAGCTCACCCTGCTCCGCCTTTGCCGGCCTACGCGGAAAGAATTGCGCCCAACCGCAGCGGGGACTATCCGAGGACACCGTTGAAGTAGATCGGGCCATCGGGCCATCTGGTCATCGCGGAATTTTCGATTGACGAGTGTCGATTGATAACTTCGGAAGGCCGAGAGAGAGAAATCCGAAAGGAGACAAGAATATGAACCGGCGAAATTTCATTCAATCCATCGCGACAACTGCCGCTCTGCCCCTGGCAGCCCATGCGCACCTCAATCTGGCGGAGGGCACAGATTCAACTCAGCCCCGCCGGCCGAGCCAGGCATGGTTCTCGCGGGACGGCCTCGGGCTCTTCATTTGCTTTGGAATTTCCAGCTTGGGAAACATCGAAATTGGGTGGGGTTTGTTTGAGGACGTCGGCAAGCCCAACCCGTATTGGCCACCGGAAAAATATTACGCCTTGGCCGACCGGTTCGATCCGCAGAACTACGATCCCGACCGATGGATGGAGGCGGCAGCGCGTGCCGGATTCAAATACTGCGTATACCTCGCCCGGCACTGCGACGGCTACGCCCTGTGGCCGAGCGAATTCGGTGACTTCAGCACAAAACAAACAATGCATGGACGGGACTTGGTGCGCCCCTACGTCGAAGCCTGTCGGAAGCACGGCTTGAAGGTCGGTTTTTATTACTCGCCCACCGACTGGCATTACAACCCCCAGGGCTGGCCGCATCAGGCCTTTCCGCGGCGGGATGCGGAAATGCACCATTCCTCTCCGCAGAAACTGGGGATTCCAAAATTCGTCGACATGCCCATCGCGGAGATGCAGAAATACTTCGAGCAATTCTATGCTTATGTGAAGGGCCAGGTGGGCGAATTGCTGACCCGCTATGGCGTCATCGACTTGTGGTGGTGGGATGGTTACGACTGGCCGGAAGGAATCGACATTCACGGGGAAGACATGGATCGCTACGTCCGCCAGCTTCAGCCCCACATCGTGCAAAACGACCGGTACTGCCACTGGACAAGCCCCAAAAGGATGTTTGGAGACTACGACACCCACTTTGAGGCCAGGGATCCGGCCAATCGTCCGGAGGGCGCCTGGGAACAGTGCGAGCAGGTGTGCGTGGGCTGGAGTTGGCGCGGAGAAAATGCTCCCTGCCGGCCTACCAGCCATCTCCTCGAGCGGTTGGCCAGGGATCGTGCCTGGGGCGGCAATTACCTCCCGGACTTCGGGCCGCGGCCGGACGGGACGATGGCGCCCACTTACTACGCCATCTGCGACGAGATGGCGGCGTGGATGAAGCACAACAGTGTCTCCGTATTTGATGTCGAGGCCGGACCGTATCCGGAGCGCAGCGATGCTCCCGTGACCATCAAGGGCAACGTATGGTACGTTCATTTTCTCTCACACCAACATCCGACGGCCACCTTAACGGGTGTGCACTCTCCGAAAGCAGCGAAGTTGCTCCGCACCGGCCAGACTGTGGCGTGGAAGGAAGACGGCGATCGCGTTGTGCTGACGCTTCCCGCTGAATCACCTTCGGACCTCGATGAAGTGGTAGAGGTGACGTGGTGAACAACGCGTCCCCCCAGGTACTCAGGCCTGAATGAAATCACGAGCTGTCGATGAAGCGGCGGGGCGATGAACGCCTCAGGGTGACAGCAAAGGGTTTAGAAATCTAGCCCCAAGGAGCTTATCCGCCAGCCGTGAAGCCTCGGATCGCATTGAAATTGGCCACCGGGAAGCGATAGATGCTGACAGATTAGAGCAGGGGAAGAATGACCTTCTTTATTCTATCCAGACAGCCTCTTGCCATACCGACATCAGACTGAGTAAATTTCATACCAGCGTCGTACCTTGCGTTGCGGCTCTCATCCTCCAATTGGCGATAGTCCACATATATAGGTTTTAATGTCTTATCACGATGTATGTGGTTGTCTCTTATGGTATGAGTAGAGGGATGGACTGCAGGAACTCGGCTGGCGAAATACGCCTCTACATAGTGTAGTGCCGCGTAGAAAACTCCGTTGATCGCCCAATCCCAGAACGGATTTTCAAGCGTATCAACAAGAAACTCATTATTCTCCGCTTTCGCGCGATGTTCTGGTGTTGTCGGCAAGACATTTTACCTTTACCGTTTACGCTGAAACACGACTTTCCCGACGTTATCAATCAGGCTAGAGAGATCGCGATTCATTCTTGAGACAACGCGGAAACTGAATTCAATTCCTCGCGCCTCGTCCATAATGGCCTGTTCCCTGGCATATACCAGTGCTCGTACATGAGGGTCGCGCTCGTTGATGACAGTAATTACAGTGTAGCCCTTTCCAGTTTCGCTGTCGCTTCTTACAAAAATAGTCTCCACTTGGGGCACAAGCGACAACTCCAACCCGATGAAAGTCTCGAAGCTGAAAACCAGCTTATTCCTTGAATCCGCCATGAACCACACCTGCAGGTCAGTCCTGGACCAACCATGGTTTTCGCCAGTCACTTGTTGTGAAAGTATTGCCGGAAGAGCGCCTTGATTGTCGCGGGTTGTTGCGCTTATTTGCATTTATGGGTGCCTCTTTAGATTTTCAGGTACGTCGGTCGCCACCACAATGGAAGCGTTCGCAATATAGATGGGGTCGCCATTCGGACCATACTCGTCCAACCTCACAATACTGGCTGCTACCGACTTCATTTTAAGCGTGGTACCATCCCCAAGAATGTAAACATTCCACGATTCGCGCTCTGTTTCAAATTCCACTTCTTCTCCCATGATTTCCCTTCCTCCCACATTGTACCTTTTCTTGATAGCCATCTGGGGCCTCTCCTATTTTTTACACCATTCCTGGGGGCGCAACACTACCACACCAAATGGACGTTTGCAATGAACTTTGGGGTTACCCTGAATCACAAATGTAACATGCCAAAGCCTTTGCAGTCAACGGTCCGCTGGTCCCATCCGCGACTTGCACTATCGCACCCCCCTGCGCCATCATGCGGGCATGGGAAAACCAAAACAAAATCCGCTTTCCGCTGCCAGAGAAGAAAGCGCGCGCGCTCCGTCCTTCTCAAGGTGAAGCCGATCGCCGATATGCAAATGCAAGGCGCAGAGCGGCCCAAGGCAGAGAAGCGGTCGAAGCAATCACGCTCCTTCCATCGGCACCCACCATGATAAACTTGAGCTCTACTTTGCTTTGACAGGTGCATAGCTCCGTCTGTATTGTCGACAAGCCTGTCGGCTGAAATGACAGCAAAGCCGCCCCCTCCCCGCCAAAATGTCACAAAACACCGCAGATTATTTCAAAGATGTTGCGTTGAGGAGTCGAGGTCTGGCTCCAATTAGCCCACATTAGACCACAACATAACGCCGTGAAATAACCGAACTTGCTCCTCACGTCGGACAAAAAATTCCTCTTGACAAGACCACACGAGGCGATTAATCTAACCGCGATAGACCAAACTCAGGGATCACTGCTTCAATACAATTTGGCGAATGGCCTCGCAGTCGAACGTTACAGGCGTGTTACATCCGCGTGCGAGTGGCGTCGGACATTGGGCACTTATATTCCAGTGACAGGAGGATTCGACGTGCAAAAAACTGAGCATCTCCGGAGAGTTTCGTGGGCACTCGCGGCGTTCGTGCTGTTATTCTGCACGACGGCGCGGGGGCAAATCATCACCAGCACCATCCTCGGCCACGTCAGCGACAGTTCCGGCGCGGTAGTTCCGGGAGCTGATGTTGCCATCACCAACCAGGGGACATCCATAACCAGCAAGACCGTGACCGATTCCGTGGGGTTTTATTCGGTGTCAGGCCTGGCGGCCGGTGTGTACACGGTCTTGGTGACCCAGAAGGGTTTCGAGACTTCTCAGGTCACCGACCTGCAACTGCTGAGCGCGCAAACGCAGCGCGCGGACGTGACGCTCAAGGTCGGGGCGGCTGTCCAAGTGGTAACCGTGACCGGCAAGGATGTCTCGATGGTGCACACGGATTCGGTCAGCGTGGGCACTAATTTCAACAACCAGCAGCTCGCCGAATTGCCGCTCTATAACGACACCATCGATGCGGTGGATAAGATCGTTCCGGGCTTCATGTATGGCCAAATCCTGTCCAATGCCCGGGTCAATGGCGGGGCCTATATCGGGTCTCTCAACTACACGCTCAACGGTGCGGAAGCCAATGAATTGGCAACCGGCGGGCAGGCCTATGCGAACAACGGATACGCGATCGTCTACCCCCAGCCCGAGTCCTTCCAGGAATTCAGGGTGGACTCAATGAATACCAATGCCGAGTATACGCGGACGACCACCATTGCCATGGTGACGAAGGCCGGGTCCAACCAATTCCATGGCGACCTGAACGAGATTAATGCCAATGCGGCCCTCAATGCCAACGCCTTCACCAACAACGCCCTCCACATCCCTCGCCCCGGATATGTCCGTAACCAGATGGGAATCAATATCGGCGGCCCCATCAAGCGCGATCGAGTCTTTTTCTTCCTCAACTACTCGGAGTACATCGATCGCACTTACACGCCGGAGAACCTGATTCAGCCCTCCCTGGCCATGCATCAGGGTAACTTTGGGTCAATCTGCACGAGCATTGCGGGCGCGAGCTTCAATGGCAGCGGCGTTTGCAGCAGCACCGCCGGACAACTGTATAATCCCTTGACCAGCGCAGCCTTCGCCGGCAACGTGATTCCCACGTCGATGTTTGCCTCCCAGTCCAACACCTTGATGGGTTATCTCCCTGCCCCCAGCATCGTCACCCCGGGGCTGCCGAACGGGGCGTTTGACTATATTCCTGTGAACCGGACGGCTCACGACATTGGGACCACCAACGACCGCTTTGATTTCAAGCTCAGGGATAAAGATCTGCTGTATGCCACCTACATGCGGAGCAACGCCACGGTCTATCAGATTGCCGCTGCCTCTCCCCAAAGCTACGGCCAGATCATTTACCCTGCCGAGAACATCAGTTTCAGCGTGGCAGAAAACCACACCTTTGGCCCCACCGCGCTCAATGAGTTCCGGTACGCGTGGTTCAACGCCCGGGTGATCGAGTATGGCCAGAACTTGAACTTCAATCCCCAAACGCTCTTCCCGGGACTGAATCCCGGTATCAATCGCGGCTTACCCACCATGGCCATAACCGGCTACTCCGGGATGTTCAGCGACATCGGCAATCTCCCGCGCAATAACGTCCCGGATGTCGAAATAACGGATAATTTCACCAAGGTGCACGGCCGGCACACCTTCAAATTCGGCGGCGACGAAATGAGCGCCAAGATTTACGCCCATGCTACTCCGGGCACGCTGGGAAACTTTTCGTTTAACGGCCAGTGGACCGCCGGCAAGGGCTGGTCGAAGGCCGGCGTTACGCCTTCCGGAGGGAACGCCTTTGCCGATTTCCTCCTCGGCGATCCCTCTTCTGACACCCTGGCCCCGCCCGGCGCATTTGGACGGGGGATGTATGACCGGATGTGGTCGTTCTACGGTCAGGATACCTGGCAAGCCACCTCCCACCTGACCGTTTATTATGGATTACGCTATGAGATTCAGAAGCCGTGGTGGTATCAAATTAATGGGGGAGTCGGTTTGTCGACCTATTACGACCCCGCCACCAACCAAATAGCTCTGCCGGAGAACTCCGGTACGGTGTTCTTCCCTCCCATCGATGCCAGCCCCACCCAGTTCGCCGCCTACAACACACCCACCGCATGTAATAATGGGACTCCCTCATGCTTCACCACCACGCAAGCGTTGGGGATGGGGCTGAAGTGGATGCAGCCCGATACCAACAACTTTGCCCCTCGATTCGGTTTCGCCTATCGCCCCTTCAACAACAATAATACGGTGATCCGCGCCGCTTACGGCGTCTATTATGACCACGTGGCCGGTTTCGAGGGTGTGTACGATAACGGCCTCAATACTCCCTGGCTTTCCGGAACCAACGGCCCTGGGCTCACTTACGCCAGCGCTCTAACCGGCAATCCCCCCGCCACGGGATATCAACCCGACCTACCGTTCTCCAATCCCTTTCCCGCCACGCTGGGAGCAAATGCCGCCGCCGCCGCTCACCCCACGATTTACTATACGGACCGGAAGCTCCTTAACCCCGTGGTCCAGCAGTGGAACCTGACCCTGGAACACCAGTTCGCGAGTCAATGGATGGGCCGGATCACCTATTTTGGCGACCAGGCTCATCACATCGCGTGGTACGCTGGCGACATCAACATTCCCAACACCATGCAATCCGGTGTGGCGCTGCAAACCCAACTGCCCGCACAGCCTTGGGCGGCCATTGATAGTTTTCGTTCGGGCGGCAAATCGAATACCGACGAGCTTCAGATCGAGATGATCAAACGCTTCTCTTCCGGCCTGAGCATCCAGTCGTACTACAACTACGAGCGTAGCCTGGACAACGTCGACGGGAACAGCGTCACCTCCACTCCGCCCAATTGGCACAATCCCGGCGCCGAGTACGGCAACACCCAATTCGTACGCCGGAGCACGTTCAACATTGCCTACTTGTACCAACTGCCCGTTGGCCAGGGCAAACACTTCCTGCCCAACGCCAAAGGCTGGCTCAACGGCCTGGTAGGAGGGTGGGAATGGTCCGGCGACACAACCTATGGCACCGGTGTCCCCTTTTCCGTTACTTTCCAGGTCCCCAACACCAAACTTGGTTGGTTTGGTCAAAACACCACCCCCAGCGTGGCCAACCGCGCCGATGTGATACCCGGAAATCCGATCTATCAGGGCCAGAACCGAAGTTCACACGATGTCCTCAATGGCGTTCCCTGGTTCAACCAGAATGCCTTTGCTCCGCCCGCGCCTTACACTTGGGGCGATTCCTCGCGTAACGCTTACTTTGGGCCGGGCTGGGCAAACTGGGATATGGCCTTGCTGAAGAACTTCCGCATCCCCGGGCGTGAGGGGTTGGTGCTGCAACTGCGCGTGGAAGGCTTGAATGCCTTCAATCATTTCAACCTGGGCAGCCCGGGCACCTTTACCGGCTCGGGTCCGTATACACAAATTGCCGACACGCGTGATGGCGGACCTGCGAACCCGACGCAGGGGCTCATCACTACCTGCTCTCCCAACTGCCCAAGCAATCTCTCACCTTACGGCCAGGGGGATCGCTATTTCCAAGTGGGAGCGAAGTTGTTCTTCTAAACGGGAAGATCCGCCCTCTCTTTGGGCAGATCGCTAACAGGTAATTCAAAAAGTGGGCATACCCCCTCTTAAACTCTTAAGAGGGGGTACGCCCACTGATTTAGGCAGTCTCTGCAATCAACCCTTGACGATGCGGCCCTTACATTCTATCTTCGTACCTCAGCCAATTTGAGGACGCATTTGCTCACCGCCCAATGGGTTCCCCGACATGGCAATAAGAAATCAAAGTTGCAGAGCTGTCGCGGTAAGCCATTGAAAACAAAAGGATAGAATTTAGCGTGTGTATGTTTATGAAAATAAACGAGTTACAAGGCCTTGAAGTGGGCATATCTAGGGAATCGCGGGGAGTGTTGGACTATCCACAATCATCTGCGGGGTTCGAGGTGGTCTTTTTGCTCAAAATCAAGCGATCGAATTTCTCGTCACGAATGGCTATCACCACAACTTGAGGAGTGCACTCATTCATGAAAATCAACCGTAGAGATTTTTTCCCCACGGCTTACTTGGCGGCTGTGGCCGGCGCGAAATTGGCAACGGGTCAGACGTCTCCCGCGCAGACCGCAGGCCGCTTCCACTTCGATCCGAAATCCCGGCGTTACTCGCTCGCAGGTCCCGTGGGATTGAAAGACGTTCGCCTGGGAGTGGAGATTGATGGCGACACTCATTGGGCCGATGACGCTGCACATGTGGAATGGAGTGGCAGTGAAACCGGCGAAGCGAAGATTGAGTTCACTTCGCCGCCAGTCATGTGGCGGGTGCGCTTTGATTGGGGAAGCGATGGCCATGCCCTGCTGGTCAGTTCCACACTGGAGAATCGCGGCCAGCAGCCGTTGAAGTTGGGCCGTTGCCGCCTGGCTGACGCCACTGACCGTACGGGCCAAGTGCTCTTCGGAGCGCATCCGGAAAAAGCCGCGGCGATGGTCGGCAATGGAACGGGCAACCCTCCGTGGCGAACTCATGGCTTGGCGCCCTCAACCCAAGCACGCCGCGCGGAGCGCTCCGACACTTTTTCAACGGAAGGCGTAAATGCCTCCCATGGCCAATTGGCGGCGGTTCCCGGCCAGATCGCAAGCGCCAAAGGACCGTTCATCAGCAAAACCCTGACGCAGTGGTTCACACCTGGTTCCGGGCCCGCTCTGCAATTTGGCTTTCTCACCTTCGACCGCGCCGAGACTGTCATCGAATCAGGTTGGGATGAAGGGCGCAATGTTCCGGTGGTGAGCGCCTGGACGGACTTTCAAGGGAGCGAGCTCCAGCCCGGCGCGTCGGTGGATTCCGAGGTGTTCCGCATTGGTCTGGAGAACGATCCTCACGCCGCGCTGGAAGCATGGGGCGACGCTGTGTACCAGCGATATCACCCGCCCTTGTGGCACAACATTCCGGGTGGTTGGCTGGGTTGGTCGTGGGTGGATGGGCTTACCGTCGAGGTGTACGAAGACATCGTCCACCGGAATATCCGCGCCGTGCGCAATCGCCTGAAGCTGGATGAAACTTACATTCAGTACGTTTGGGTGAGCATCGGGAACCTCAAGGATACCCTGCCGGGCAATTGGTTGAACTGGAATTACACCTGCTTCCCCCAAGGCCCGGAAGCTCTGGTGGCTGACCTTGCTTCGCAGAAGTTCACCTTAGGCTTGTGGACCGGCATGTTTTGGATGAGCGCGAAGATAACAGATGAAGTGGAAGAATTGAAAGATGCCTGGCTGAAATACCAGGGCAAGCCCATCGTTATTGTTCATCGCGATCTTGGCCCCATGTACGTTCCTGACCCCACGCATCCGAAGATGCAGGCATTTATTCACAAGGTCTACACCACTTACCGGAAGTGGGGCGTGCGCTATTACATGATCGACTTTACCGATGCCATTGCCGGAGCAACTCCCGGCACCCATCCCAACGACGGCTACTTCGACAAAACCAAAATCAACGGACCGGAAGCCTGGCGCGAGGGTTATCGCGCCATCCGCGAGGGCTGCGGCGACGACACGTATCTTCTTGGCTGCGTCGACACTTTTCAAAACATCGGTTTCTCTAATGGCCAGCGCGTGGGTTCCGACTACGGCGAAGGCCGCGCCCTCTACGGACCCAACAAGGGCTTTTACCCCGGCACGTTTGTCATCAACAAGCCCGATTACTGGACCTCCCACCGCACTGGCATTTGTTCCATGATGTATTACTTTGCGCACCGCAAGCTGTACCTCTCCGATAGTGGCAACGTGATGTCCATCGACAAGCCCATTCCTCTTGGCGACGCTCAGATTAGCGTCACACTCTTCGGCATCAACGGCGGACCCGTCATGCTCGGAGATGATATTGAGCGCATGGATGAAGACCGAATGCTTATGGCCCGCACCATTTTCCCGCGCTTGCCCGAGTGCGCGCGGCCGCTCGATTTGTTCGACTACACGGAGATCGATTACCCCCAGGTCTTCCACCTTAAGGTTGAGCGCGAGTGGGACAATTGGGATTTGCTGGCGGTGTTCAACCTGGGTGAGCACACGCTTGTCAAGACGCTGCCCCTGGAGCGCCTGGGGCTCGACCCCAAAGCCTCCTATGCAATCTTCGACTTCTGGAACCAGCGCTTCCAGGGCATAGAAACCAGCGGCGCCGTTTCCGTGGAAGTCCCACCCGACAGCGTGAAGCTACTGCGCATTGCGCGCGACCGCGAGCATCCCTGGCTGCTTTCAACCGATATGCACGTGCGCCAGGGACAGGCGGAAATTCTCGATTGCAAATGGGACGAGGACGCCATGACGCTGACTATTCGCGCCCAGCGTCCTGCCGGGCACGAGGGCTCGATCTACGCCCACGCGCCCAAGGGATGGGCCTTGGCGGAACCCAAAGGCCTCTGGCTGGCGCGGGATGGACGGGATAACTCCCTGGTCATCCGCAAGCTCCTGAAATTTGAGGGCGAGCTGGAAGAAGTGAAGATGCATTTTAAGCGATTCACGGTGTAGCGCGGACCTGTTATGTAGGTCCGCGGCTTTTCCTTACGCATAAAGGACGAGCTAAAAGACCGGGGCTAAGCACACGGGATTCGACAGTTTGCGTCGAGCCATACCCGGCATTTCGTTATAGCGACAGTTGCGCGAACTCCTGGACGGAATAACTTAATGGTTGCCACAACTCAATTCAACTTTGACCACAAATCGCGCCGCTATTCCATCGACGGCCCGGTGGGGTTGAACAATGCCCGCCTCGGAATCGAAGTGGACGGCTCGATGCACTGGGCTGACGAGGCTGAGCACGCAACCTGGAGCGATGGTGAAGCCAATTTCGAATTTGCCGAGCCACACATCGGGTGGAAGGTTCGGTTCAAGT
Organism: Terriglobia bacterium; assembly: GCA_049522495.1. Classification (GTDB taxonomy): domain Bacteria; phylum Acidobacteriota; class Terriglobia; order UBA7540; family UBA7540; genus Bog-366. The sequence goes on along the minus strand of JBEKNU010000002.1, from coordinate 12,793 downwards.
GGCTCAGCGAATGCCCCGCCCTGCTCATCAGGTCGACGCTTGAGAATCAAGGGAAGCAGCCCGTGAAGCTGGGCCGCTGCCGGCTGGCAGACACAGGCAGCGCCACGAGCGAAGTGCGTTTTGGCCCGCACCCGGAAAATGCTGCGGCGCTTTTGACCAAGGGAGCGGGAAACCCTCCGTGGTGGTCTAAATCCCTCATGCAATCGCCGGATCCCTTGGTCAGCAAGACCTTGACGCAATGGTTTTCACCGGGTTCGGCCCCTGCGCTGCAATTTGGGTTTGTGACCTTCGATCGGGCTGAGACCGTTATCGAGTCGAGGTGGGACAAGGCGCGTCAAGTGCCGGTGGTGAGCGCCTGGAACGACTTCAATGGATTCGAACTTGCCCCCGGAGCCTCCGTGGATTCGGAAGAACTGCGCATCGGCCTCGAATCCGACCCTCTGGCCGCCCTGGATGCGTGGGCCGACGCCGTTTTTGAGCACTATCATCCCCCCATTTGGCCCAAGCCTCCGGCGGGATGGGTAGGATGGGCCTGGGTTGATGCCTTCTTTGTAGAAAAGTACGAGGACGTGGTGAAGCGCAATGCACACGCCGTCCGCCATCGCCTGAAACTTGACGAAAACGATGTGCCCTACGTCTGGGTGAGCGTCGGCAACATCAAGGACATCTTGCCGGGAAACTGGCTGGAGTGGAATTACGATCGCTTTCCCAGCGGCCCCGAAGCCCTGCACCATGAGCTCGACTCTTTGAAGTTTCGCTGGGGATTGTGGGCGGGCTTCTTCTGGTTAAGTTCGCGGCTCACGGCGCAAGTGGATCGTCTCAGGGACGCCCTGTTGCAATATCAGGGAAAGCCTTTGACCATCCCGCATCGCGACCTGGGAGAAATGTACGCGCTCGACCCCAGCCATCCGAAGACGCAGGAGTTCATTCGCGAAGTCTTCTCCACTTACCGGCGCTGGGGTGTGCGCTACTACATGCTGGATTTTCTGGATTGCATGTCCGGCGCCACTCCTGGCACTCACCCCAATGACGGCTACTTCGACAAATCCAAGATTCCCGGCCCGGAGGCCTGGCGGGAGGGCCTGCGCGCGATTCGCGAGTCCGTGACGGACGACACCTACCTGCTGGGCAGCACCGGCCCGGCGTTTCAGGTGACGGGCCTGGTCAACGGAGTTCACCTCGGCAACGACTATGGCGACGGGCGTCCGCTCTATGGGCCAAAGAAAGGTTTTTACCCCGGCACGTTTGTCATCAACAACCCGGATTGGTGGACCTCCCACCACACCGCGCTGCTCACCATGGGCGCGTACTCCTTTATCCACCGCAAACTCTACATCGCGGATACCGGCAGCGTGATGACGATTGACAAGCCCATCGCCCTGGCCGACGCGCAGATTACGGTCACCTTTTTCGGCATCAACGGCAGCCAATTGATGATGGGCGACGACGTTGACCGCATGGACGAAGGGCGCATGAGGATGATCCGCCTGGTTTTCCCGCGCCTCCCCCAGACCCCGCGCCCTTTGGATCTCTTTGACAAGGCAGAACTGGACTACCCCCAACTGTTCCACCTGCCCGTGGAGCGCGAGTGGGACCGTTGGGATCTGCTCGCCATTTTCAACATTGGCAAGGAGACGATTTCCAAGACAGTCCCCTTCGCGGGCCTGGGGCTTGATTCCAGCACGCCCTATGCCGTCTGGGACTTCTGGAACGGGCGATTCCAGGGCGTAGTGCAGGAGTCAGTCTCCATTGATGTGCCCCCGCGCAGTGTTAAGCTGCTGCGTATTGCGCGCGATCGTGAATACCCCTGGCTGCTTTCCACGGACATGCACGTCCGGCAGGGACAAGCGGAAATTGAAGATTGCCGTTGGGATGAGGCGAGCATGACGTTGACCGTTCGCGCCCAACGCCCGGCGGGACACGATGGCAGCATCTACGTGCGTGCCCCCAAGGGTTGGGCATTGGCCGAACCGAAAGGCCTGTGGCTGGCGCGCGATGGCCGGGACAATTCCCTCGTCATCCGCAAAGCGTTGGCCTTCGAAGGCGCGCCCATAGAAGTGCAGATGCGATTCAAGCGCTTTACGATGTAGGACGGCCCCATTCAGGGTCGGATCCTGACTTTCGGGTTTCCATTCCGAAGGTTTCACCTACGGCTGATGATATTCCTCCCCTCCGGGGAGCGAGTAGCCAGCGCGGACCTCCGCTGTTGAGATCCGCGGCTCTTCCCGCGCAAAACCACAAATCTCAACGACTCAGCCCTGCCCTCGGATTCCGGAGTGCGCGCCTACGGAAAAGCCGCGGACCTCAACACCGAGGGTCTGCGCTACGCCTGCTGTAGTTTCCGTATCTGCCATTGTATGGGAAATCGCTTGGCATGAGGCGCCTCGGTGATCCTCCGTACTTGGAGAAGGCGAACTGGTCCCTTCCTGGGCTGTCGGCATCGGTTGGAGGAGAAAATTTATCAGGTGAGGCAGTTGGGTGTATCATAGTTGGAAGTCTGGGCTCAAAATCGAAATCCTAAGTGATGGGGGAGGATCTCATCCATGAAGACACAGAATCGGCAACCGATGATTCTGAGGCTCGGGATGCGGAAGCTTGCGCTCGGCGCACTGGCAGTGGCAGGCTTGGCGCTGCCCTTTGCGCCCAAACGCCCCGCGCCCTTGTGGGCTCACGGTGAGTTTGGAGGCAAGCCCATCCTCATCACCCAGCCCGTCGACGAATCGCGGCTGGTCAGGCTCCGGGGCAATACTCGTCATGAAGCCCAATCCCAAAACGATCGCGGCAGAGTGGCGGACGACTTTCCCCTGCAGCACATGCTGCTGCAGTTGAAGCGGGCGCCCGAGAACGAGCAAGCGCTGGATCAGTTGATGGACGAGCAGCAAGACAAGAATTCGCCGAACTTCCGCCACTGGCTGAGCCCGGCCGAGTTGGGCGAGGAGTATGGTCCTGCCGACTCCGACGTTGAGGCCATCAAGGCTTGGCTGGAGTCGCACGGTTTCACCGTCGGCTACGTCTACCCCACCAATATGGTCATGGACTTCTCCGGCACGGCGGGCCAGGTCCGCGAGGCCTTCCACACCGAGATTCATCATCTCAACGTGCGCGGCGAGCGCCACTTCGCCAATATGAGCGATCCGCAGATCCCCGAAGCTCTTGCGCCGGTCATAGAGGGCGTGGTCTCCATGCACAACTTCAAGCCCCAACGTATGATGATGCCCCGCACAAGAAACTATACTCTCGGAGCCGGGAACTATCCGCTGGTGCCCGCCGACTGGCAGACCGTTTACAACTTGCCCGCTCTCTACCGCCAAGGCATCTACGGGCAGGGCCAAACCATCGTGGTGGTGGAAGACACCAACTCCTACGGCACAGACTGGGGCACGTTCACGACCACTTTCGGTCTCAACAAATATGGCGGCAGCCTCAGCACCGTCCACCCCAACGCGGGCAACAACTGCACCAACCCAGGCACCAATGCCGCCGACGGCGAGGCCGACCTTGACGTGGAAATCGCCTCGGCCATTGCCCCCGGCGCCACCGTGGAGCTGGCATCCTGCACGGACGGCAGCAGCGACGCCACCTTCGGCGGTCTGCTGGCCATTGAGAACCTGGTCAGCGCCGGCAATCCCCCTGCCGTCATCAGCATGAGCTATGGAGAATGCGAGGTGATCACGGGCGCAGCCGCCAATGCGGCCTTCAGCAACGCCTTTCAATCGGCCGCGGCAGCAGGCACATCGGTGTTCGTCTCGTCCGGTGACGACGGCCCGGCCGGCTGCTCCGGCAACGGCTCGACCTCCGCGACTGACGGCCTCGGCATCACCGGCTGGGGTGAGACCGTCTATAACGTCTCCGTGGGCGGCACGGACTTTGAGGATGAATACAACGCCGACAGACCTGCCAATGGCGGCTTCCCCCAGAGCACCTATTGGGCTACAGGTAATGGCCCCACGAACGGCTCCGCCAAGTCCTATATTCCGGAAATTCCTTGGAACAACTCCTGCGCCGGCTACTTGCTCTACGACATTCAAGGCTCCAGCTTGGGGTACGGCACGGGCGGGTTTTGCAACGTAACCAGTCCAGAAAACGGCGAAGCGTTTCGCAGCACAGGGGGGGGGAGCGGCGGCCCGTCCGGCTGCGCCACCGGGACGCCCTCGACCACCGATTGGGTCAGCGGCAGTTGCGCTGGGTACCCAAAACCCTCCTGGCAATCGGTTTTCGGTAACCCGGCGGACGGTGTGCGCGACATTCCGGACGTTGCGCTCTTTGCCGCCAACGGCCTCTGGGGTCATTACACCGTTGTCTGCTGGTCTGACCCGGCTTACACTGCGGATGGTTCCGCCCCGTGCACAGGCTCACCCGCCGGCTGGAGCGGCTTTGGCGGCACCTCGATTTCGGCGCCCGCGATGGCCTCTATTCAGGCGCTGGTGAATCAGAAATGGAACATCCGCGCCGGCCTCCCAACGCCCACCTACTATTCGATCGCCAGGACCGAATTCGGCGCCAGCGGCAACCCCGCCTGCTATTCCATCAACCAGTCATCGCGCCGCGGCTTGGCCAGCGCGTGCGCGTTCAACGACATCACCCAGGGGGACATCGCCGTCAACTGTACGAACAGCACGGACAAGCGTGATTGCTACAAGCCCTCGGGCACCGACGGCGCGACGAGCACGGGCGCGATCACCAGTCTGGCGGTAAGCGCCGGCGGATCTGACTACACCAGCACGCCCACGTGCTCGATCTCCGCGCCCAGCAATCTTTCGGAATATCTCTCACCCAGCAACACTACCCTTTACAGCGGCGGAACGCAGGCCACCTGTACGGCTACCCTCTCGAGTGGTGCGGTCTCGGGTGTGACGCTTACCGCAGCAGGCGCGGGTTACACCGGGAACCCCATCTGCACCATTACGGGGGGCGGTGGCTCGGGCGCGACTTGCACGGCCACGGTGGCCGTGACCACGGCCTCACCGTCCTATCAGCCGGCATGGGGAGCAACACCAGGCTGGGACTTCGCCACCGGTCTCGGCAGCGTCAATGCTTATAACCTGGTTTTTAACAGCGCCTGGGCGCCATAGAAAAGCATGCGTCAGGAGTCAGGAGTTAGAAGTCAGCAAGAGGAGTTAGCGAGGAGGAGGATGTGACGCTGGTGGTTAGGGGTTAGTGACTCGAGCTTCGAGCCATTCTCCACCAACCACTGGCCACTGCCCTTGGGAGGAGGAATCATGAAAAGCACCAGTTCGTCCGTTCTGCGGCTGACCGTAATACTCGTCATTCTGGCCGTGCCTCCAACCTCGACGGTTCTGATGAACGGCCAGGAGGGGCAGGAAAGGCCCGCCGATGGTGTGCCTAGGGACTGGACTCACCATCGCCTGGTCTTCTCCCATCCCGGCAGCGCCGATGAGGCCATGCGCCGGGGCACGTATGAGCGCTGGCTCCAGATCGCCCACGATCCCCGCTACATCATGCAGCAGCAGGAGCGAAGCGCCAACGCTCCGGGCGCTGCCGGATTCGGAGGCGTATTCGCGCCAGAGCCCGGAGCCGGCCGGCCGGACGCTCGGTCTGACGCTGACATCCAGATGCAGGAGGAGGCCGGGGCCATCGAGATGAGCCTCGAGGAACGCGACGCTCAGTTTGCCCGCCGGGGGCTACCCTCCGGGCTTGTTCGGGCCATCAGACCTTATCGTGGCGAACCAGACCACCGGGCCTCTTCCTCGCGGCCGAAGACGCGCAACCGCATGCACAAAGACTGGAGCGAGACCTTGGGCAGCAATGGTACAACCGGCCTCGGCGAATTCCCCGCCGTCTACACCACCGGCGGAGCGAGCTGCACCGATTTCGCCATCTACAATACGGGCCTGGCGGGCTCTTCGTCGCAGGCGGACCTCATCGCCTACAACAACCTCTACTCGAGTTGCGACGGGGGTACTCCCACCGCCTATTGGGCCTACAACACCGGAACGCTGGGAGGCGCGAGTGCGACCATATCGAACTCGGTGGTGCTCTCCTTGGACGGCACGCAGGTGGCCTTCGTTCAGTCCGTCCCCTACCCCGTCACGGCTTCCGGTACGTTGACTGCCAACACTGGCGTTGTTCCGACCGCCGGCACTACCATCAGGGTTGGAGCAACCACCTACACGTGGGAGACCACGGCGAGCATTACCACGGTCAACCAAATGTCGACCTCTGGGATTACTCTCGAAACCGAGATTTCGCAGACCCTGTATGCAGCGCTCACCGGCAGCCGTGCCAACTGCCCCACGTCAAACACGACGTGCATCGCAGCCACACAGCCGGCCAACAGCAGCATTACGCCAACACTTTCGGGTGAGACTGTAACCGTCGCGGCCAGTTGCGGCCCCGGCACCTGTGGGAACAGCGTTGTCTTTACCCAGAGCGGTGCAACGGGAATGACCATCTCGGGCTCCGGCACGCTAAGCGGGGGCAGCGGAACCGCCGGTGTGGGCGGCGCCCAATTGGTTGTGCTGAAATGGGCAGCGGGTGGGACACTCACCAGCCCCGCAACCCTGACCTCCAACAGCTCGTATCCGAACTGCACTGCGCCTTGCATGATCAGTGTGCCCTTCCATGGAACCCCTACCGACACCTACTCCGCGCCCTTCGTCGCTTACGCCTTTGGCTCGAACCCCAGCACGGTCTATGTCGGCGATGATGCCGGGGTACTCCACCAGTTCACGAACATCTTCGCGTCCGGCACCCCCGCGGAGGTAACGACCGGCGGCTGGCCGGTGACAGTGAATGCCAACACATCACTCGCCAGTCCCAACTACGATGCGGTGAGCACGAAGGTCTTTATCGGCGACTATGCCTTAGGTTCGTCATCGTTATGCGAACTTTTTCCCGACACCAACCCGTGTGGCTTCCTTTACTCAATTAGTCCCTCGGGAACCGTCGTTAAGTCGGCCCAATTGGACTACAACAGCGGGATTATGGACGGCCCCCTCGTGGACTCGAACACCGGGGAGGTCTACGCCTTTGTAGGGGACGACGGTTCGGCCAACTGCGCCGGCGGGCCCTGCTCTGCTGTCTACCAGTTTCCCGTCGATTTCACCGGCGGCGCCACTGGCACTGAAGCCACGGTAGGCCCGGGGTACGAATTCATGCTGGCCGGCAGCTTCGATAACGCCTATTTCACCTCGCTTAGCAACAGTGGGAACCTGTACGTGATTGGGAACACCGGCCCCGCCAATAATACGTTGTACCGGATACCAATCACCAACGGCGTGATGAGCACCAGCAGCAATGCGGGTCCTGCGGTCAGCAGCAACTACACCAACGGCTATTACTCCGGCGCCCTTCAGGTCACCGAGATCTGTCAGCCTGGCGCCAACCCCTGCACGGCCGCAAACGGCTGGACGGACTATCTGATGTTGAGCGTGCTGGCGTTCGGCAGTCCCACCACCAACTACTGCGGAACCGCCAGCTTGGCCAACGGCTGCGTGATCGGCTTCAACGTCACCAGTGGTACGATCAACAGCAGCACCACGCCCACTGCGGCCGCGCCCGAGGCCGGCGGCACCAGCGGGATCGTGGTGGATAACACCTCGGCTGGAGCGCAGAACATCTATTTCTCAACGCTCCTCAACCAAAGCTGTACGACTTCCGGCGGCACGGGCGGCTGCGCCATCCAGACGTTGCAGTCGGCGCCCTGACCCTCGTCACAGACCTTCGTCCATGTAGAGGCGGCTTCATGGCGCCACGCGGCGAGGTTAACCCGCTCAGGGCAATTCCAGTAGAGTCTTGGAGACTTGCAGCTATTGGGTTGCTCAGATTGGGCAAGAAACTCTGACGGGTGTTGGCTAAGAGGCCGGTGGGGTCCGGGAGAGGTGGGCACGGGTTACATCAAGGTTCCTCCGGAGGCCGTGGCGGCGACATTGTGTCCGTTCCCGACCGGTCAGTTAATGGAAAACGAAATCGCGCTCGAGTCGCTGGAGCCGGGATTGTTTACAACGAGGGTCGCCGTACCTGCCTGACTCACGTCTGCCGCGGGAATCGCCACCATCAGTTGAGACGAGTTGACAAAAGTGGCGGTGGCTCCTCACCTTAGTTAATCGTGAAATCCAATACATTAGAGCTCCCACCCCCCGGGGTGGGATTGACCACCTGCAGGCCAACCGTGTTGGGTGTCGCAAGGTCAGCGGCAGGAATTGCGACGCTTAGTTGTCCCGAGTTTACGAATACTGTGGTCCGATCGGCGCCACCCCACTGGGCAACGGCTCCCGGCACGAAGTTCGAACCCGTAATCGTCACCCAGGTGTTTCCCGCCGGAGCCGTTATATCGCTTGGCGAGAGTGCAGAAATCGCCGGCACTGGATTCGCTACGGGCGAGCGTGGCAACACCGAGGGCCCATGCAACAAGACAACCCTCCCGCTCCCGTTGCCCCAAAAATCTTTCGCCGTCCGGAAGGCTAGACCATCGGCGCCCCACCGAATGAGGTCAAAGGCATCACCGGTAAGTCCGTCCAATTCCGTTGCCCCGACCGGAGTAAAACGTGCTGCGTCGAAAGCGGAAATAATGCGGGAGGTTACACCGTAAGAGTTCCCGCTCAGAAAGAACGCCCGGTTAATACTTGTATCGGCGGAACTAGAACCTCCGCCACCGCCGAGTCTGGCCACCAATCGTGGAGTAGTCGGTGGAGCTGGGGATGGATCCACCACGCCTCCACCATCCGAGAAGACCAATCCGCCTGAATAGCTGATCTTTCCACCGACGGCATCAAAGTACGTTGCGTCAGATTCCGCGAAGCTGGTATTGGCCACAATGAAGCGATGAAACCTCGATGGGCTTAAGCCTTCATCGTTCGAGTACAGGTTGGCCGGATCTCCCCACGCAAGCGCGCTTCCCTCATACACGTCATTGACAAGGCTCCCCGTCAGTGTTCGCGACTTAGCCCCCGCGCTCGTAACATCCCAAACCTGGATGCCATCTGAATAACCAACTGTGGCGAGCACATTGGCATGGCCCGGCATCACCGCGAGATCACTCGCGGTGAACGATGTTTGGAAAACTGCACTGACCGTCAAGAACTGAGTCCCGGGGGTAAGAGTCGCAAGAGCCATGCGCCGAACGGAATTGCTTCCCGACAGCACAGCATAGAGGTACTGACCATCGTCGGAAACGGCTAGGCGGGTTGGCTCGCTGCCGATGGAGACCGGCGTCCCGATCGTACCGGTCAGCGGATCGATCGAGACGATGCTGTTGCCGGTTACCTGGGACGCGCTGCTGGGTACGCTGGCAAAGAGCTGGCGCGTGAACGGTTCGAACACGATGTCATTCGTGTCCAGTGCGACCGTCTGGAAGATGGGAAATGGCAATAGTCCAGACACACCGCCACCCGGAGCGCTGTTGCTCACGGAAACGTCGGCCGAACCGGCACTGGTGATAAGGCTGGCATCCACCGTGGCAGTTAATTGACCGGCGCCAACGAAAGTGGTTGGCAAACTCATCCCATTCCACAGCACCGTGGAACCGGTTGAGAAGTTGGATCCGTTCACGGTCAACGTCAGGGGGGGTGATCCTGCCAAGGCACTCTGGGGTGAGAGTGAAGAGAGGGTTGGGACAGGGTTGTAAGCAGTCCCGGTGATCGTGGTCGATGAACTTGCCGAGTTGTTGGTGGTGTTCAGGTCGGGCTGAGTAGCATTGACTGTCGCCGTGTTTATCAGGGGGCCCGGCGCGACGGCCTGTACAACCAAAGCTACGGTTGCCGCTGCGCCGTTAGCCAAAGCACCGAAAGAACAACGGACGCCGGGACTTACGCCACAACTCCCCTGGGTTGGTTGGGCCGAAACGATAATCGCATTGGCAGAGAAATCGTCGATCAGTGTAACATTGGTGGCGGCGCTCGGACCGCTGTTGGTGACAGTAATCGTGATGGGGATGGTTGCTCCGGTCGCCGAGGATGCGGGCGCGGACACTGAAGCCGCCAAGTCAGCAGGAGTGGAGCTGAGGTCCTTAACAAGTACGTTCCGCAGGATGAAGATCTGCTGAGTTGTGCGGAAGGCCAGCCCATCTTCTCCCCAACGGACGAGCGAGGAGGGAGAGTTGGTGCCTGATTGCACACCCGCCACCGGAAAGGAGCCGACGGGAACGAAGGTGTTCTGGTCGAAGGCAGAGATCTGATTCGGTGTGCCGCCCGTTGGGTTCGCATTCAGGATGAATGCGCGGCCCAAGCTCGAGTCTGGGGCGACAGCCCCCGACGCGTTGAAGGTCCCAACGAGGTTGCCACTCACGCCATCCAACACTCCGCCCGAAGTCAAATACAGACGTCCGTTGTCGTAACGAAGATCGTTGGAAGACATGTTGGTATTGCCGAGTGTCGTACTTGCGGCGATCCCGGTGCTATCCACGGTGAAAAGGGACAAGTTCGATGTGAATCCATACAGTGTGCTCGCGTTGGCGCCGAAGGCAAGATACGTTGCACCAATCGTGCCGGTGTTCGGTCGCTCCGCCGCGTCGTCGTAAATCCCCACCACCCCTGCCGCGGCAGCTACGCTGGAAGGAGTTCCCGGCACCACAGCCAGGCTCGACGCATAGATGTTTCCTCCCCAACCGCCAGGGAAGTACAGCTTAACCGGCGTCGCGGCCTGCGCAGTGAGATCAACCTTACCAGCGGAGGGTGTGCCGCTGAAACTCACCCACAGCATAGTGTCGTCATTCGAAAGGGCGAGCTTGTTGGGTTCGCTGCCCACCCAGATGGGTGTCCCTACCAATCCTGTGTAAGGATCTATGGGGACCACCGTATTGCCCAGGGCGGGGCCGGCACTGCTAGGCACGGACGCCCACAATAAGTTTCGCGCTGCGTCGTAAACCAGGTCATTCGAAGGCAGACCCAAATAGGTCGTGAACGTGCCGGCGGCGGAGAGTCCTCCTGCCGGGGTCGGATTGAAGACCGTCACGCTGCTATTTCCAAGCGACGTGATATCAGTGGCTGGAACCGTGGCCGTGAGCTGGCTGCTGGAAACGAATGTGGTGGGAAGCGCCGACCCATTCCATTCAACCGTGGACGTTGGCACGAAGTGCGAGCCCGACACCGTAAGCGTGAAGGCTGTCCCCCCCAGGGCAGCGGAAGTTGGAGAAATGCCGGACAAAACCGGCGCCGGATTGGTGACGGTCAAAGTGGTCGACCCGTTGATCGCGCCTAACGCCGCCTCAATCGTTGTCGTGCCTCCACCGATGGCCGTGGCCAAGCCATGCGAGCTGGAGGCATTGCTGATCGTCGCCACACTCGGAGCCGAGGAGCTCCACGTCGCCGTACTCGTCAGGTTCTGCGTGCTCCCGTCACCGTAAGTTCCCGTGGCTGTGAACTGCTGCGTGTTGTCGGCGATAATCGAGGGGTTCGCCGGCGTCACGGCAATCGACACCAGCACCGGCGCCACCGTCAGGGTAGTCGATCCGATCATACCGCTCATCGTCGCGCTAATAGTCGAAGTGCCCAATGCCACACCCGTCGCCAAGCCTCCCGAGGTGATCGTCGCCACACCGGGAGCCGATGAACTCCAGCTCGCCACGCTCGTAAGATTCTGCGTGCTCCCGTCGCTGTAAGTTCCCGTGGCCGTGAACTGTTGCATATTGCCGAGGGTAATCGAGGGATTCACCGGCGTCACCGCAATGGATACCAGAGCCACCGGACCTGCCGTCACCGTCGTCAGACCGCACACGGTGCCCGCGCAGGCGCTCACCGTCGCCGAGCCCAGTGCCGCGGAATAGGCCGCCCCCGGATTGCTCATATCATCGGTGATGCTGACGGCCGCGGGGTTTGATGAACTCCAAGTCACCGATGCAAGCTGTTGTGTACTGCTGTCGCTGAACGTGCCGGTGGCGGTCATGCGCTGCGTGGCGCCCATAGGAACCGTCGGGTTGGCCGGACTCAGCGCGATGGAAACGAGGTTCGGCGGAGTCAGCGTGGCCGGTTCGTACAACTCCGCACTAGGTGTGATGTCGCCTTCGTTGTCATCTACGCCTCCCGCCATCAGTACCATGCCGTTGGTCAGCAGCGTCGCCCTGTCAAAGTAACGCGCCGTGTTCAGGCTGCCGGTGGGTGTGAAGGTTCCGCTCGCAGGATTGTACAGCTCGGCGCTGCTTGTTAGGTAAGGGCTGCTGGAGACCTCGCCTCCCGCCATCAGCACCATGCCGTCGTTCAGCAGCGTCGCCGTGTGACCGGACCGCGCGGTGTTCAGGCTTCCGGTAGTGGTGAAATTCCCGGTCGTGGGATTGTACAGCTCCGCACTGGGTAGCTCGGCGTCGCTGGAGTTCACGCCGCCCGCTATGAGCACCATGCCGTTGTTCAGCAGCGTTGCCGTGTGCTCCCAGCGGGGGGTGATCAGGCTGCCGGTAAAGGCGAAGGTTCCGGTGGCAGGATTGTACAGGTCCGCACCGGGGACAATGATGGGGTAAATGCCCTCCTCGATTACCAGAACGCCACCGCTCAGCAGCACCATGCCGTTGTTAAGGAGCGTGGCCGTGTGAGAGTAACGCGCCTCGCTCATGGGGTGGGTGTAGGTGAAGGTCCGGGTGGTGGGATTGTACATCTCTGCAAGGGCTAAGGCGCCCCCGGGGCCGTAGCCGCCCGCGATGAGCACCATGCCGTTGGGCAGCAGCGTCGCCGTGTGAGAATAACGCGGGGTGTTCAGGCTGCCGGCGTAAGTTAAGGTTCCGGTGGCGGGATTGTAGAGCTCGGCAAAGTAGCCGGCGGCGCCATAGCCGCCGGCTATCAACACTTGTCCGTTGTTCAACAGCGTCGCCGTGTGCCCGCTCCGCGCGAAGTTCAGACTGCCGGTA
>JBEKNU010000001.1:0-113727 GCA_049522495.1 Terriglobia bacterium | reverse complement strand
GCTGAGAACCGAAGGCTCATTCTCTGCGTCGTGCCCCCTACTGGTTGACGACAGAACACTAATGTCCCTCTGTTGAACTGCCCGAACTTGCGCTAGACTGTCGCGGGCCGTTCGTCTGAGCCGATTGTGAGGTCAGGTTATGGAAACTGAGAAGCCAAATACTCTCGAAACAAAGCCGGATACGAAGAGCAAGGGGATGACATCCCGCGAACGTGTAATGGCCGCGCTCCAACACCGCGAGCCGGACCGAATCCCCATCGATTTTTCCGGGCACCGCTCGTCCGGGATCGCGGCGATTGCCTATGCAAAGCTGCGCAAGCATCTGGGACTGCCGCCCAAGCCATTGCGCGTTTATGATCCGGTGCAGCAACTCGCGATTGTTGACCCCGACGTGCTGGATTTGTTCGGCGTAGATACCATCGAACTCGGCCGGGCGTTCGCGCTCGACAACATATGTTGGGCTGATTGGGTTTTGCCGGACGGGACTCCCTGCCAGATGCCCGCATGGGCTCTCCCCGAGCGCGGAAAGAACGAATGGCTGATCCGCTCGGCGAGCGGTAAGGCCCTGGCGCGCATGCCCGATGGCGCGTTGTATTTCGAGCAATGCTATTTTCCTTTCATAGAAGAAGGAGGGCCCAGAACCATCACCGAAGCGATGGGCGAGTGCATGTGGACGGCGGTCCATAGCCCGCCGGGACCGCTCGCGACCGGGGTGGAGGGCCTTCGCAGGCTGGGTGAAGGAGCCCGCGCACTGCGGGCCAGCACCGATCGCGCCATCGTGGGATTGTTCGGCGGGAATCTCTTCGAGATGGGCCAGTTCTTCTACCGCAACGACAATTTCCTGATGCTTCTGGCGGCCGAACCCACTCAGGCTCACGACTTTCTCGATTGGTTGACGAGGATTCACATGGCAAACCTCGAACGCTTTCTGGGGGCGGTGGGTGAATCCATCGATGTAATCCTGTTCGGCGACGACCTGGGAATGCAAACGGGGCCGTTCATATCGCGCAAGATGTACGGCGAGTTCTTCAAGCATCGCCACGCCGCCATGTGGAACCGCGCCAAACAACTGGCGGACGTAAAGGTGATGCTCCATAGTTGCGGAGGAATCCGCGAACTCCTCCCCGATCTCATCGAAGCGGGCCTGGACGCGATGAATCCCGTTCAAACCTCCTGCCAGGGGATGGACCCGGCAGGATTGAAAGCCGAATTTGGACGCGAAATGGTCTTTTGGGGCGGAGGTTGCGACACTCAAACTGCCTTATCCTTTGACACGCCGGATGCGGTAAAGAAGCACGTGCGCGAACGGGTCCGAATTCTGGCCCCGGGCGGGGGCTTCGTCTTTCAACAAGTCCACAACATCATGGCCAACGTGCCGCCGGAAAATGTGGTGGCGATGTTTGAGGCGGCGCGGGAAGAGATCCGATGATCCCGCAATTTCAGTAGATCGGCGCGGGCCGCGCATTTGATCCGCACCTTGTAGCTCACCGCCTGGGTCACCAAAAGACGCTAGGTGATCGGGCCTTCCGGGCCGGTCCATATTCAGTTGCCGCGACATCGTCGAGGGGATCTTAAGGGGGCGGTGGTATTTAGTTTGGAACTTGGCAGCGGGGGAAAACGTAAGTATAAGCAGCAAGGAAGGAGATCCCTGCCATGTCCACTGGTCCTCAGCCTCCGCGTCCACCGGCACCCCCACAGCCGCCGTCAAGCCACAGCAACTTTGTTGTGATCGCCCTCCTCGTCCTGGCGCTGATTGTCCTGATCGGGGGCATCGCCATCTGGGGGGGGCTGCGCTTCCTTTCGAACGCCGTCCACGTCCAAGTGGAGAATCAGGGTGGAGGAAGGAAAGAGGTCTCCATCAAAACGCCCGTGGGCTCGCTCGAGGTCAACAAGGATGTAAATGAAGCCAGCCTGGGCTTGCCCATCTATCCCGGCGCGACCCGCATCAAGGAACATGGCTCTGCCACGGTGAACTTCGATATCGCGGATGAAGCGAAGTTTACCGTGCGGGCTGGTAAGTATGAGACTCCCGATTCGATTGGTAAGGTTGCGGCCTTCTATCACGACCGCTTGGGCGATCAAGTGACCAAGTACACGGAAAGGAACGAAGAGGGAAAAACCGTCTTCGAGATCAAGCACGACAAGCAAGATAAGGTCGTGGCGCTCAAGATTAGCGGGGACAAGACGGTCATCGAACTCGTCCGCGTTTCCGAAGGGCAATCGGAAGCGAATTAGCGAACCCCCAGGTTGGTAGTGTCTTGATAGCCAAGGACTCAGGATGACAGCAGTGAACTTTTTTTCGCACCCGGCAACGCCCGCCTGAACGAAAACCCTGCCCTGCCGAAAACTCACGTAAGGCGCTCGCCCTCTTGCGCCGTGCGGCTCAGTCGCGGATAATGCCGTGTCTCAAACAAGGTATTCTACGAGTTTCGGGAAGGGCTTCCATGAACCGACGTGTGATTTGCGCATTGCTCGTAACCCTTTCCTGGGCAGGGCCCCTGGCCCGTGCCGAGGAGCACTACGAGATTGTAGTGGATCGCGACGTGCCTGCCAAAATGCGCGATGGTGTGGTGTTGCGCGCCGATATTTACCGCCCCAAAGCCGAAGGCAAATTTCCCGTGCTGCTCTGCCGCACCCCCTACGACAAACGCAGTGAGATAGACTTCGGTCCTCTGGCCGCAGCGCATGGTTACGTGGTGGTGGCTCAGGATGTGCGCGGCCGCTTCGGCTCGCTCGGAGATTGGTCCACCTTCAAGTACGAATCGCAGGATGGCTACGACACCGTGGAGTGGGCTGCCGCGCTGCCCTACGCGAATGGAAAGGTTGGGATGTACAGTGGATCCTACGTGGGGGCCACCCAGATGCTCGCAGCCATTGCCTCCCCGCCGCACCTGGCGGCGATTCTTCCCCAGGTCACCGCCTCCAACTACCACGACGGCTGGACCTATCAGGGAGGAGCGTTCGCCCTCTGGTTTGGCCAATCCTGGACGAGCGGTCTCGCCATAAACACCCTCGACCGCCGCGTGGGCGGGGAATCCAAGGCCTCCCGCTGGGACATGAACATGCCGCTTTCCGATTACCCCTTGTTGAGCATCGGCACTCCTGCGGGCCTGGCGAACTATTACTTCGACTGGCTTGCTCATCCCGACTACGACGATTATTGGAAACAAATCTCGATTGACGATCACGATGCGAATATCCTGGTACCCGCCTATCACCTGGGCGGCTGGTACGACATCTTCCTGGGAGGAACGCTTAGAAATTATAAGCACATCAAAGAGCGTGGCGGCAGCGACGCCGCACGCCATGGACAGCGCCTGATGGTGGGGCCTTGGTTCCATGGACCTCTCACCGGTAAGACCGGCGACATTGATTTCGGTCCCAGCGCTCGCAGCGACGACAAGGAGTTCCACATTAATGAACTCCGCCTCCGATGGTTCGACTACGTCTTGAAGGGCGTCACGAACGGCCTGCAGAATGAAAAGCCCGTCAAGATTTTTGTGATGGGCCGCAATGCCTGGCGAGATGAGGATGATTGGCCGCTGGCACGCGCCAAAAGCACGCGCTATTACCTGCACTCGGAAGGCAACGCCAACACTCTTGGCGGTGACGGCGCTCTGAGCGCCGCGACTCCCGCCGGGGAACCTGCGGACAAGTACACCTACGACCCGGCGAACCCCACGCCCACGCGCGGCGGCGGCTTGTGCTGCGACAACAATCATGAGCCCTCCGGCGCCTTCGACCAGCGGCCCGTGGAAGCACGCCGTGACGTCCTGGTTTACTCCACCCCGGCGTTCCAAGAGGATGTTGAAGTCACGGGGCCGATCACCCTGGAACTCTACGCCAGCTCCTCGGCTGTCGATACGGACTTCACAGGTAAGCTGGTGGATCTTTGGCCGAACGGTTATGCGCAGAATCTTACCGACGGAATCCTGCGCGCCCGCTACCGCCGTTCCCCGGAAAAAGCCGAGTTCATGAACCCGGGTGAAGTCTATAAACTCACCCTTGACCTCGTGGCCACTTCCAATGTCTTCCTGAAGGGGCACAAGTTGCGCCTGGAAATCTCCAGCAGCAATTTCCCCCACTATGACCGGAACTTGAATACTGGAGAAGACCAGGGCCATTCCGCACGCATGGTGAAGGCGACAAACGCCGTTTATCACGATCGCGAGCACCCCTCGGCGCTGGTTCTGCCGGTGGTCTCGCAATGAGGCGGCGCGGTGGAGGTCCAGTATGATTGACACCCCTTCGCCGCCCGTCGATAATGGATTCCCCAGTACGTTATCCCTGTCAACGAAAGGGCATCAGCAAACCGATGGAACCTTACTACGATCCCGACGCCAGCCTGGAAATACTCCGTCAGAAAACCCTCGGCATCATTGGCTATGGAAATCAGGGGCGCGCCCAAGCACTGAACCTGCGTGACTCCGGCCTCGAAGTCATCGTCGGAAGCCTTCGCGATGAGACTGCGGGGCAGGCAGAAAAGGATGGGTTCGTGGTCCGATCGGTCGCGGAAGTCGCCGAGCGCGCGGACGTTCTGGCCTTGCTGATCCCCGACGAAGTCCAGCGCGAGGTATACAACGACGTCCTAAAAAGCCGCTTACGCGGCGGTCAGACGCTGGATTTTGCCCACGGGTACAACATTCATTTCGGCTTGATCGCACCGCCCGCGGACGTGGACGTTATCATGGTGGCGCCACGCATGATCGGGACTGAAGTGCGCGACTCTTTTGTGGACGGCCGGGGCGCTCCTGCCTTCGTCGCCGTAGCGCAAGACGCCTCAGGCCACGCACTGGAGACGGCGCTTGCCTGGGCGCGGGGGATTGGCGCCACGCGCGCGGGCGCCTTTAAAACCACCTTTGCGGAAGAAACTGAACTCGACCTCTTCCAGGAACAGGCCGTGTGGCCCCTTCTCTTCCGGACATGGACCACCGCGTTTGAAATCCTCGTCGAGAAGGGATTTCCGCCGGAGATGGTGGCTCTGGAAATGTACGGGTCCGGAGAGGCAGCGGAAATATTCCGCGAAATGGCTCGCGTGGGCTTCTTCAAACAGACGCGCTTCCACTCGCAAACCAGCCAGTATGGAACGCTCTCGCGAGCAAGCGCTGTTCCCTTTGCCAAGGATATCCGCGACCTCATGGATAAAGCCCTCGCGGCAATTCGCGACGGCCGGTTCGACGCCGAGTGGCGCAGCGAGCAGGCCGCCGGCTACCCCCTCTTCAAGAAACTGCGCGCCGCAGCCGACACCCATCCCATCAACCAGGCGGAGGAAGAGATGCGGCGCTTGCTGCGGATCAAGTCGGAGTGAAAGGCGCGCCCCCTCAACTTGAAAATCGGCGCTAACGCGAGGATAGTGGTTGGGTGCTACAGAGTTCCGGCCTGATTTGTTGCCATCGCGGGTGATTATTGCGCTACACTTTTGAGTGGGACCCGATCAAAGCCAAGGAGAACCTGAGGAAGCACCGGATTAGCTTTGATCGCGCCGCGGAGATCATTCTGGATCCGCTGGCTGTCTCTGTCTTCGACGAGGAGCACAGTGAAAACGAGGAACGGTGGGTGAGCATGGGGAAGGATCGACGCGGTAGCGTCCTGATACTTAACCACACGTTTTTGGAGGTCGCGGCGGACGAATGCAGAATACGCATCATCTCCGCGCGGAAAGCAGATAAGCGAGAAACCAGGCAGTATGAGGAAACACAGCCATGAAAAGGAACTATGATTTTTCCAAGGGCGAGCGCGGGAAGTTTTACCGTCCCGACGCTGAACTCAGCATCCCCATTTACCTGGACCCGGACGTCGCCAAGGTATTCCGGAGCTCAGCGGCGGTCAGTCAAGCCCTCCGATCTTTACTGCGAATATATGCGACCACCCACCGGCTGGCAAAGCCCTCGAGCGGACGTGCGGCCAGTCCCCGCCGATCTACATATCGAACAAGCGCGAAGTAATCCGTCGCCTGACGGACAACTCCGCGCTCCCGCTCAAAGGATTGGAAAATCAGGAAGAAGAGTTTGTGGCGGCAGATCAAAGAATGGAGCAGCATGGGACTGATCCATATTGAGGGAACGGTGACCGGCCCCAATGGAAAACAGGCCACTCTGAAATTCCTGTTGGATAGCGGCGCCACCTATACACTGCTACCCCAGCAGGTTTGGCGCGGTATCGAGTTGGAGCCGATGGATTCCGTGAAATGCATCCTGGCGGATGGCACGGAAGTGGAGCGGAGAGTATCCGAGTGCCAGATCGCGCTTCCGCAGGGACGACGGCATACCCCGGTCATGCTCGGGGAAAAGGACGACGAGGCGCTCCTGGGTGTGGTGACGCTTGAAATCCTCGGCCTGATCCTGAATCCCTTCAGCCGCACCCTGCAACCGATGCGGATTCGTGCCGTGGTGCTGAATACCCTCACGGACGAGAAGCGGAAAAAGGGTGGCATCCTGATGGCGTTGCGCCGTTCGCCTTGGGTCGGCGCCGATTTGGCCTTGGACCGTCCGGTCACTTCCGGCCGTCGGATCGATCTATGACTCGACATGATCATTGCGGCCGTTGCGGAAGCGCGGGTAGAGCGCTTATCGTTCCGAATCCAGGAAAGTACCGACTCAGCATGGTTTCCAAGTGCGTTATCCACGAGGAATCACTATGCGAACGTGGGCACCACATCTACTGTTTGGCGACGAGAGGCCCCGTCTGCATAGAAGCCACCCCACTCAGGTTGACCTTCTGATTTCCCAGCAGTATCATCGCAGCCGGAAAAGGTTGTTCCCGCGACTGCCGACCTCCGGAGGTAACCTATGCCTACGAAATCTACCCCCATTCAAATCGTGACATGGAACGTGCACTTCCAAGGAGCCCGCATCTTGGACGCACTTAAAGGTCAACCTGACGTTCTTACGTTACAAGAGGTCACATTCAACCAGCGCGCGGACTTCGAAGAGCGCCTTATCGAAATGGGTTTGAAGTGCTGCCCTGACAGCCAGCCCCGAGGGGGCGGTAAAGACTACGGCAACCTTATTGCCTGCCGTTGGACAATCGAGCCAGTCGAGGCGCGGTTCTCCGGAGAGAAGCCGCCATGGGCTCAGTTGCTGGTCCAGGCTTCGGTGTCTGTCAACGGTCGCTCGTTCCTCGTAATCAGCGTGCACATCCCGAATGGCTCAGGGTACGGCTGGAGGAAGATCGACACTTTCAACGCGCTGAAAGACGCGGTACGTGAGGCGAAGGGCAGGCCCTGCATCTTGACCGGGGACTTCAACGAGCCGCAATATATTCCCCTGCAAGACGGCGGGCGGATAGTGACTTGGGGACAATGGTGGGACGCGGACCAGGGGTGCTATGTCTGCACGGGGACGTGGAAGGACCGCAGCGGGCGGTCCGGGGCCTTCAAGCAGTGGGACGCCGCTGTGCGTTGGATATTCGAGGAACATAACGAGCATGGGATGCAACATGCCTACTGGAAGGCCCACGGGCAGGGCGTGATGCCTGTTTCCCACGTGTCGCGCGGCCAGCCCCGTTGGTTCGACCATATGTTTGTGTCTCCCCATTTCTGCGTGGAAATATGCGAATACCTCCATGAGTTGCGCGTGCCTGGCCTGAGCGACCACAGCGCCCTAAAGGCCAAGCTCTTGCTAAAAGGCTAGGGCGGCAGCCCGAGTCCACCATAGGAAGGCTCCTAAGCTTATGAACAGGTGGTCGAGGGATTATCTGAGGGGCTGGTTTGAAAGCTTGGGGGCCGCACGGGCAGCGCAGAGGTAGGGGGACGTGGACTTGCCCGCTTTCGCCCGGCGATTCTCTTCACCTCTTAGGGTGGGCATTTTGTCCGCTTTGTGGGTAGAATAATCTAGCCTTATTCTTTTGTTGACAAAGCCTATTAGTGTATATATACTTACCTAGTTGGTAGGAGCTAGGAACTAGCCAGCATTATTCATGAATTTCCTCGAGAGACGAAGGAAAGCAATGCGTTCTCACAGAGGTCACCGAGGCAAGGCGCAGAGATCACGGAGAGGTCGCGGTGGTTTCCTCTGTGCACTCTGTGGTCATACGGTTTGACAATTCCATGCGTGAAGGACTCCGTGAACTCTGTGTGAACTTCTCTTATTCTTACCTCCACGTGTTGCGTTCATGAATAATCCAGGCTGGGAGCTAATCTGGAGGCTTTATGTCTGGCGATGGCGAACATGTGCCGCCTTATCAATGCTTTCGGGAGGTTCCGGCGGGGGAAACTGCAAAAAAAAGATTTAAAAAAAATTACGTTCGAAGCCGTTATGTGTATGAAAACAAACAAATATATGACAAAACTCCCGAAAAAAGTCGGACATTTATGTCTTAGATTCGGACATTTTCGTCTAACCGACACGGGTTTTGCAGAAATTCGGGGTGAGATTACGGTAAATCGACGGAATCTTCTGACCACCTTGACACGTGCTACATGCCCTCACCATAATGGCTTGCTTCCATGAGGGAGCTTGAGAGCATTTCCTTGCAAGCGAGAGTCTATGTCGAATCCATTCTTAAACTATATTGCCGGCCAGTGGGTGGAATGCCAGTCGCGAAAGACATTCCCCAATACCAATCCCGCCAACACCGCAGAAACCGTCGGACACTTCCAGGCTTCCGGTCCAGAAGACGTGCAGGCGGTGTGTGAGGCGGCGGCGAAGGCGCAACCCGCCTGGGCCGCTGCGCCCGCGCCGCGCCGGGGAGAGTATCTCTTCAAGGCGGCGGAACTTCTGGAGAGCCGCCTGGCAAAGATCAGCGAGGAGATGACTCGCGAAGAAGGCAAGACGCTGCCCGAGGCCAAAGGCGAGGTGAAGCGCGCCATCAACATTCTGCGCTACTTCGGCGGCGAGGGCGCGCGCCAGTTCAGCTACCAGATTCCCTCCGAGCGCGACAACGTGTTCTGCTACACGCTACGCAAGCCCTTGGGTGTGGTGGCGCTCATCACTCCCTGGAATTTTCCCAGCGCCATTCCCGCCTGGAAAATGGCTCCGGCGCTGGTGGCCGGGAACACCGTGGTCATCAAGCCGGCGTCGCTGGCGCCACTCAGCAGTTACCGGATTGTGGAGGCTCTGCACGAGGCCGGAATCCCCGCCGGAGTGCTGAATTATGTGACGGGGGCGGGGGGCGCCGTCGGCAACGCCCTGGTGGAGCACCCGGCCGTGCGCGCGGTCTCCTTCACCGGCTCGTGCGAAGTCGGCAATGCCCTCTACGAGAAAGTCACACGGCGTAAGTTACGCGTCCAGCTCGAAATGGGCGGCAAGAATCCTACGGTGGTGCTCAAAGACGCCGACCTAGATTACGCCGCGGATATTCTGGTGAATGGCGCGTTCTTCTCCACCGGCCAGAAATGCACGGCGTGCAGCCGCGCCATTATTGAAAAGTCCGTTTATGAGCCCCTTCTCGAAAAGCTTGTCGCCAAGACCCGCAAACTGAAAGTGGGCAACGGCCTCGAGCCTGGCATCGAGATTGGCCCCGCTGTGGACGCCGCCCAACTTGCGACCGATTTGAAGTACATCGAGATCGCCCAGAATGAAGGCGCGCAACTGGTCTGCGGCGGCAAGCGCTTGAGGGGAGGAATCTACGACCTGGGTTACTTCGTCGAGCCCACACTTTTCACCGGCGTGACACCACAAATGCGCATCGCGCAGGAGGAAGTCTTTGGGCCGGTGCTGGGCTTGATGGTGGCCGACGATTTTGAGGACGCGATGCGCCTGGCCAATGGCGTGAAGTTTGGCCTCTCCGCCTCGATCGTCTCCCGCGACCTCACGCGTGTTCATCAATTTATCAACAGGATTGAAGCCGGGCTCATTACCGTCAACCTGCCCACGGCGGGCGTGGAATACCAACTTCCCTTCGGCGGCACGAAGGAATCCAGCTTCGGCATGCGCGAGCAGGGCCCTGCAGCGCTCGATTTCTATACGGAAACAGGCACGGTTTATATGAAATATGCGTAGTGAAGGACGTCCGTAGTCCGTTGTCAGTGGTCCTCGGTCCGTTGCAAGCCCGGGACGAAGCTGTTATTTAACGACGGACAGTCCCCAACCAGGAGGTCCCGCATGAAAAAGACGCAACAGTTTCTCGCCAAGCTCAAGCTGCCCGCGGAGGACAACCACGCGTTGAAGCCGAGTTCGAAGCGCTTCAAGGACGGCGGGCAGTATCGCCTTGAAATTCCCAGCGTCGAAGGGCCGCGGGTGTTTCGCGAAGTGCTGGAGGCCGCCAAGGCGCACAAGGTGCCGATTCATCGCGTCAGCCAGGGAAGCGGAGTGATGCTGCTGACGCGCGACGAGATTCGCGAGATGGCCGAGATCGGGCACGACGAAGGCATCGAAGTCTGCCTGTTTGTGGGTCCGCGCGCCACCTTTGAGACCGGCGCGCAGACAGCATCGGCGGCGGGCAAAGTCATCGGCCTTCAGCACCGCGGCGCCGATCAACTGGTATACGCCATCGAGGACGTCCGGCGCGCCTGCGACCTCGGCATCCGCAGCATTCTCCCCGCTGACCTCGGCCTCATCTGGGTGCTGGACGCCATGAAGCGGAAGGGTGAGTTGCCGAAGAACCTGGTGATCAAAAGTTCCGTCACCCTGCCCGCCGCCAATCCCGCCACCGCTATGATCTTTGAACAATGCGGCGTTTCGACGATGAATATTCCCACCGACCTGAGCCCGGCGCAGATGGGCGCCATCCGGCAGGCCGTCGACATCCCCATTGATCTCTACATTGAAGTGCCGGATAACTTTGGTGGCTTCGTCCGCTACTACGAAATGCCCAAGATCATCCAGGTGGCCGCGCCGGTCTATTTCAAATTCGGCCTGCGCAACGCCCCCGACATCTATCCCTCCGGACTGCACATTGAAGACCTTGCCGTCAAAATGGGCCGCGAGCGCCTGCACCGGGCGCGCATCGCGCTGGATTTGCTCGAGGAATACGCGCCGGACGCCAAGATGTCGCCGCTTGGATCGAAAGACCTGGGAATACCTGAATTGGGATAGGGCGCGATTTTGGGATTTATCTTCTCGCCGCCTACCAGAAAATCCACTGGAGCAGGGCGAAAATTGCGAAGGAGACTGCTGCCCAAAAAATTGGCCGTTTGAGCAGCGGCAAGTGGCCCTCACTGGGGATATCGGTGCAACCGTAGACGAGACCGGCCAATTCTTCTACAGGTTTCGGGCGCGTAAAAAGACTCACGACCACGATGATGATTACGGCGATTATCCCTGACCAGAGCAGCCTGTACATATTTTCGGCCATGGGTTTGGCGTTAGTCGAGAGGGCTATCCACGCGAGCTTGGAGGGATCACCCCTTACCAGTTGCCACATTCCGAGCGAAGAGAGCGTCCCTATCAACAAACCCCAGAAACCCCCGGCGGGCGTGGCGCGCTTCCACATCATCCCCAGAAAGACGGTGGCGAATAGCGGCGTGATGAAAAAGCTGAAGACGGCCTGCGCGTAATCCATGATGCTGGCGAACTGCATTACCAGGTACGCCGTGCCAATGCTGATGACCACTCCCAGGATGGTGCACCAGCGGCCCATCGACACGTAGTGCGCGTCGGTCGCGGTCTTGCGCAGGAACGGCCGATAGAGATCGTACGTCCACACCGTCGCAAACGCGCTCACATTGCCCGCCATGCCGGACATGAACCCGGCGATGAGTGCGGTGATACCGAGCCCCAGCAAGCCTGGTCCACAATAGCGCGCCAGCATCAGCGGCAGCACTTCGTTGTAACTGTGCTGGCCGGGGCCGACGGCGCTTTCCGGCACCAGCTTGAAGGGCAATACCCCGAGCGCGAGCAGTCCGGGAAGGACTACGATCAGCGGCACGGCCATCTTGAAATAGGAGCCGATGATCGGCGCGAGCTTCGCGGCACGGAGGTCTTTGGCGGCAAGCGCCCGCTGGACCACCAGGAAATCGGTCGTCCAATAGCCCAGCGACCCCATCAGCAATCCAAAGACGATGCCCGTCCAATGGATGCCCATAGGGTTATCCGCAAAGTGGGCCATCGGCCGCCACAGGTGGGTGTAGTCGCCTTGCGGAAAGTTCCGCTGAATGCGCGCGACCAAACCCGACCATCCCCCGGCTTCCACCATGCCGAGAATCGGAATCATCAGCGCGCCAAACCAAATCAGAAAGAACTGCAGGACCTCATTGAAGATCGCTGAAACCAACCCTCCTAATGCGACGTAGACGGCCACGGTAAGCGACGAAATCCAAATGCTCAACTGGATATCCCAACCCAACATCACCTTCATGACCACGGCCATCGCGTACATATTGATACCGGACATCAGGATGGTCAGGAAGATGAACGACAGCGCTCCCACCAGGCGCGTGGGTTCGCCAAAACGCAGTTGCAGATAGCCTGGCACCGAATGGGTTTTGCAAATGTAGTAGAAGGGCATCATGACGACGCCCAGAAAAAGCATGGCGGGAATCGCCCCGAACCAGTAATAATGCGCGGCCAGGATTCCATACTGGTACGCAGACGCCGCCCATCCCATCAACTCGAGCGCGCCCAGATTGGCGCAAATGAAGCTGAGCCCGGCCACCCAAGCTGTCATATCGCGCCCCGCCATGAAAAAATCTTCGCTGCTTTTGGTGTAGCGCTTCAGGTAGAAACCGATGGCGAGCACGACCACGAAATAAATCGCAATGATGAGGAAATCCACCGCGTGTGTGGAGAGAATGGCTTGGGTCTCGGGCGCGTCGGCAAAAAGCAAGGCGAGTGGAAAGCAGGTGGTCATGACTTCTTCGGCATGTAAAGGTAAACATAAATGCCGCCGATGACGGTAAGCAGCGCTCCCCACCACACGGCAGGATGCGTGCTTGCGAGCACCGTGGGCGGTGGGCTGGAGAACTCGTAGATGCCTGTACCCAAGATGATTAACCCGTAAATCAGCAGAATGACCCCCACGAAGAACCAGACGGGAATCATGTGATGATCGCGGGGCTTGGAGTCTTCCAAATCGACGGCGACGCGACGCGGGCCACCGTCACCCCCCGAACGGAGGCCTTGCGACTTCGCTTCCATACTCACCCCCTACCAAAAGATCCACTGAAGGATCAAGAATAGCGCCGCTGAGATGACAGCCCAGAAAATAGGCCGTTTCCACAGCGGCAAATGCCCTTCGCTCGGCAATTCGGTGCACCCGTAGACCAAGCCGGTCAACTCTTCCAAGGGCTTGGGCTTGGTCATATAGCTGACGGCCACCGTGACGATGACGCAGATCAGCCACGACCACAGGGCGCGATACATGTTCTCAGCCATATCCTTGGCATCCCGCGAGAGCGCAACATAGGCGAGCATGTTGTGGTTAAATTTCACCAACAGGAACATCGCCACCGAAGAAACACTCCCGGCGAGCAGCCCCCAGAATCCACCCGCGGGGGTGGCGCGTTTCCACATCATGCCGAGTAACACGGTGCCGAACAGGGGCGCGATGAAAAAGCTGAAGAGCGCCTGCACGTAATCCATGATGCTGCCGAAATGCATGACCAGATAAGCGGTGCCGATGGAGACGATGACGCCGAGAATGGTGCACCAGCGTCCCATGCTGACGTAGTGATCGTCCGAAGCTTGTTTGCGGATGAACGGCCGGTAAAGGTCGTAAGTCCACACCGTCGCGAAGGCGCTCACATTCCCCGCCATTCCCGACATAAATCCGGCGATGAGTGCGGTGATTCCCAGGCCCAGCAGGCCGGGGCCACAGTAGCGCGCCAGCATCAGCGGCAGGACCTCATTGTAACTGTGCTGGCCGATCCCCACGGCACTTTCCGGAACCAATTTGAAGGGTAACAGGCCGAGCCCGAGCAATCCCGGCAGGATGACGATGAAGGGAACGGCCATCTTGAAATAAGAACCGATGATGGGCGCCATCTTGGCCGCGCGAATGTCCTTGGCGGCAAAGATGCGTTGCACAACCAGGAAATCGGTGTTCCAGTAGCCGAAAGAAATTACCCAACCCAGACCGAGGACGATTCCGGTCCAGTGGATACCCATAGGGTTGTCGGCGAAGTGGCCCATGTCCCGCCACAGATGGGTGTAATCTCCCTGCGGAAAATTCTGGTGGATGCGCGCGATAAGCCCGTTCCAGCCGCCCGTTTCCACCAGACCCAGGATGGGAATTAACATCGCGCCAAACCAAATCAGGAAGAATTGCAGCACCTCGTTGAAGATCGCGGAGAAGAGCCCGCCCAGGGCCACGTAAACCCCCACCGTGATGGACGACACCCAAATGCTGAAATGAATGTTCCAGCCCAGAACCACCTTCATCACCAAGGCCATTGCGTACATGTTAATGCCCGACATCAAGACGGTCATGAAGGCGAAGGAAATAGCGCTGAGGCCACGTGTGGGTTCGCCGAAACGAAGCTGCAGGTAACCCGGAACCGAATGGGTTTTGGAAATGTAATAGAACGGCATCAAAACGAGGCCCAGAAACAGGATGGCCGGGATGGCACCAACCCAGTACCAGTGCGTTGCCAGGATGCCGTACTGGTAGCTCGCGGCCGCCCAGCCCATCAACTCCAGCGCGCCCAGGTTGGCGGAAACAAAGCTCAGTCCCGCCACCCAGGCGGTCATTTCACGGCCTGCCAGGAAGAAGTCCTCGCCACTTTTTGTATAGCGTTTCAGGTAGAAGCCAATCCCCAAGACCATCACAAAGTAGATGGCGATGATGGCCATGTCCACCGGATGCAGGAGAATGAGGCGCTCTCCGGCCTTGGCAAGATCCGGGGTAGCGAACCACAGCATCGCCGCTGGAATCGAGAGAAATAAGTTCATGACATGTCCTCGAACAGAATCTAGAAGCTGGAAGTCACGAGCAAGCACAAGTAGGTGCTGTTGATACCCGCCTGGATTCTCACTTCTAGCTTCTAACTCCTATCTTCTGTTCTTCGCTGGCTGGCCATACCACGTGTGGTATCGATCCCACCACTTCTTCACTTCTTCGGGAGGCAGTGGGGATGGTTTGCCGAGTAGAAACGCCAGGTGAACGGTCTTGGCGACGTCTTCAAGCATCACCGCCGCTTTCAATGCCGCGCGCGGTGTCGACCCCCAGGCAAAGGTACCGTGATTACCCATGAGAATCGCCGGCGCTCGGTTCCTATATTGAACGATCGCCTGGCCGATATGGTCGGCCTGATTATCTACGTACGGCGCGCAAGGAATTTCGTCACCGAACTCATCGGCAATGGCGGTCAAATACGCTGGAATCGACATGCGCAAAAGCGCAAAGCTGGTGGCGTAATTGGAATGGGTGTGGATAATGCCGCCTACTTCCGGGCAGTGCTTGTAGATGTAAAGGTGATCGGGCAAGTCCACGGAGGGGTTCCACTTGCCCCGGAGTTTGCGGCCCTCGAGGTCCGTCACCACCATGTCGGCGGGCCGCATGCGGTGGTAGTCCATGCCACTCGGCTTGATCATCACCACGCCGCGCTCACGGTCGATGCCGCTGGCATTGCCGCTGTGCATGGTCACCAAGCTCCCCCGCCAGATCCCGAGGTTGGCCTCGTAGACTTCGCGCCGGAGTTGTGTCGATGTAGGCATGAGATAGCGCTCGCGGTCCGCAGTATTGGCGATTGGTGA
Organism: Terriglobia bacterium; assembly: GCA_049522495.1. Classification (GTDB taxonomy): domain Bacteria; phylum Acidobacteriota; class Terriglobia; order UBA7540; family UBA7540; genus Bog-366. The sequence continues at coordinate 98,155 of JBEKNU010000001.1, read as the reverse complement.
TTTGTGATTGCTCAGCGTGACTTTGCGATTGTCCGCGAGAGTTGAAAGACTTGCCAATCACAAATCACCAATCACTTCGAAGTCTCCCTTCGCAAAGTCTTGAGCCTTTTCATCACGTCGTTTCCGCCGCGGCCGAAGTAATCGTGCAACGTGTGGTATTCCGCATAAAGCTGGTTGTAGGTGGCATGGCATTTGTCGTGCGGCTTGAAGGTCAGCTTTTGCACGCGCGCCATCTGCTGGGCAGCTTCCACAATTGAATCATAACCACCGGCGGCGCGCCCCGCCACCACAGCTCCATGCATCGCGGCTCCCAGCGCCGAGCAGGTTTGGAGTGGATCGGCCAGCTTGATTTCACGCCCGGTGACGTCAGCATAAATCTGCATCAGGAGGCGGTTCTTCTCGGGCAAGCCGCCGCACGCCACCAGTTCGGTCACGGTGATGCCCTTCGACTCGAACGCCTCGATGATGGTGCGCGTGCCGAAAGCCGTGGCCTCAATCAGGGCGCGATAAATTTCCTCCGCCCGCGTGGCCAGCGTCATGCCCAGGAGCACGCCGGTCAAATCCACGTCCACCAGCACCGAGCGGTTGCCGTTCCACCAATCGAGGGCCATAAGGCCAGACTCCCCCGGCTTGAGGGCGGCCGCACGTTTTTCCAGCGCCACCTGGAACGGGACCGTCATCTTGCGCGCTTCATGATGAATGTAATCGGGAACTCCGTGCTCGAAGAACCAGGCAAAAATATCACCGACGGCGGATTGCCCTGCCTCGTAACCCCACAGGCCCGGCACGATGCCGTCCTCAACGGTGCCGCACATGCCTTCCACCATCTGCCTCTCTTTGCCGAGCAGCATGTGGCAGATGGATGTGCCCATGATCATGACCAGCGAACCGGGCTGCGTCACCGTACAAGCCGGCACCGCCACATGAGCGTCAACATTGCCGGTGGCGACCGGCGTACCTTCCTTGAGGCCGGTCTTCTGCGCCCAGAAGGCGGTGAGGCCGCCAGCCTTGGCGCCCAGCGGAAAGTACTCTTCACCCACTTTTTCTGCGATGACATTCTCCATGCGCGGATGCAGCGCACGGAAAAAATCGCACGAGGGAAATCCCTGGCCTTTCACCCACATGCCTTTGTAACCAGCCGTGCAGGTGTTGCGCTTCTCTTCGCCGGTCAGTTGCCAAACCAGCCAATCGCCGGCTTCGATGAAGCGATCCATGGCGTCGTAAACGCCGGGCGCTTCGTCCACCACTTGCAGGAGTTTCGAGAAAAACCATTCCGAGGAGTACTTTCCGCCATAAATTCGAATAAATTCCTCGTTGCGCTCGCGGCCGACTTCGTTGATGCGATTGGCTTCCGGTTGCGCGGCGTGGTGCTTCCACAACTTGACGTACGCATGCGGATTCTTGCGATACAGGGGGACAGCGGAAAGAGGGGTGCCGTCACGCTTGGTGGGCATCGGGCTGGAGGCGGTGAAGTCCGTGCCAATGCCAATCACGTCCTCGGCTTTCACCTTGGCATCCTTCAGGGCTTTGGGCACTGCTTTCGCAAGAACGTATAAGTAGTCGAGGGGATTCTGAAGCGCCCAATCGGGTTCCAGCTTGGGACCGCCCGGCAGCCGTTCGTCAATGACGCCATCCGGGTAAGGGACCACTGACGACGACAGGAGCTTTCCATCGCGCACGCGTACTACCACAGCGCGACCTGATTCCGTTCCGTAGTCAATTCCCAGCGCAAACTTGTCTTTGGACATGAGGGCCTCCCAGACCCGGTTTTACCGCGGCCAACAAGCAGGCAGTCGGCAGTATGTAGCCATTTTACCCGGGTAGAGCTTGCATCGCCTTCCCAGGGTGTGCTACCCACCTGCTAAAATGACTGACAAGGATCGCAGAAGCGACCCGAGCCGTCGGTTGAACATCATCCCCGAGAGTGTGGCCGGGCGCAAGAGGGAAAAGAGTGGTAGTATCCCACTCATCCCCCACATGGAGTTGCGCATGGAACTGTATCCCCACGTCTACCAAATCCAATCTCTGTTTGCGGGACGGAACCTTTTTCAGTATCTCTTTGTCGGCGATAACACGGTGCTGGTGGACACGGGCATCGCGGAAACCCCGGAAAAGGTCATCTTCCCTTACCTGGATTCGCTGCGACTCCGCCCCGAGCGTCTGACGCTCGCGGTGACAACGCACGCTGACCTCGACCACCAGGGCGGCAATGACGCCATCAAGCGTACCTCGCCAACCACGTGGCTCAGTTGCGGCGCCGCCGACCGCGCCCTCGTGGAGGACCCCCGCGCTCTCTACGATATTCGCTATAACTTTCTCCGGGCCGACCATGACATGGGGTTCGAGCCTGACCCCGCACCCGACGCCGGCAAAGCCCGCCGGATGGACCTCTGCTTCACCGGGGGGGAGGTTATTCGCTTGAGCGACGCTTGGCATCTGGAAGTCCTTCACGTGCCGGGCCACTCGCACGGCCATTTGGCGCTCTACGACCCGCTCCACAAGACCGCCTTTGTGGGCGACGCCATTCACGGGCGCGGATGCCCGAAGGCCACGGGAGGCCTGGCCATCCCCGTGACCTACTACTACGTAGACATCTACCTTTCCACCCTCCGCTACTTCGAGCATTTGCCCATCGACGCGCTCTACTCGGGCCACTGGCCCATCATGCGTGGCGAGGAAATTCGCGACTTCATCGCCGAGTCGCGAAAGACGGTGGAGTTTCTGGACCGCGTCATCCTGACTAAACTGGAAAAGAACCGCGCCGGACTCAGCATGAAAGAGCTTACCGACGCCGTCGCCACCGCCGTGGGCGATTGGCCGCCCGAGTCATGGCTGCTCGCGATGTTTCCGGTGAAAGGGCACATGGATCGGCTGGAACAGCAAGGCAAGGTTCGCGCACTGCGTGGGCCGCGGCCGGTGAAGTTTGAGCTGATTTAGGGGTTAGGGGGGGAAGTAGGCAGTGAGCAGAAGGCAATAGGCAGCAAGTACGCCTGCTATTTGTTTCCACTCAACCATTCCCTGAACGACAACAAGCGTGGCAGAGATTCCCGGTCCTTCTGTCGATTCGCCGCCTGTTTGCTTCCGATGATGTCATCCAGGCTCGCGATGGGAAAACCGTGCTTTTCAACGCGGCGCTTCCATGCATCGTCAAACCGTTCGATACCGTCAGGTGCGAAGATCAGGTCAACGTCGAACGGGCCATTGCGGAGTTGCACGAAATCTTTGCCCCGTCCAATCTCTTCTTGTTCCTTTTCCGTGAGCCGGAAACCAAGCTCCAAGAGGGCGGCTACGACCTTTTCGCAGTTTTCCCTCTGCTTATCCAAGTACAGATCAACATCCTGTGTGGTATCCGAATATCCCAGCAGAATTGCCCCGGACTTTCCAAAGAAGAGGTACCTGACACGGTGCCGCTCAAATATGCGGCCAAGTTCTTGTGCGCTTCTAAATTCAAATACTGCCATGTAGCTACTCAGTCCCGACTGTAGCCCAACCAACGCGGTAGGTTTTCCTGGCACCAGCGCCGATACTCTTCCATCGAGTCGAACGAGCGGTATTCGGCATCGTCCAAAACGGGTTTATAGGTATGCACGAACGAGTTACGGATATGTTGTTCTATGGATCGCTTTGCCGCCGCCTCAAAGTCTTCCCAGTCGGCGGGTTTGAGTTTGAGGTTCGCCATGGAAGTTCCTAAGTTATGAAGGATGAATTATAAATTATAAATCTCTCTTCGGAGCGGGTTTTCATAATTCATAATTTAGTTCGTAGCGCGGACCTCTGCCTTTGAGGTCCGCGGCTCTTCCTTTGAAAAAAAACAAATCCCTAACAAGCACGCCTGCCATTGAACTTGCGAGTGCGAGTCGCGGCAAGAACCGCGGACCTCAAAGGCGGAGGTCCGCGCTACGGTTGCTGAACCTACCGATTGTACTTAGGTGTAATCCCGCGCAGGCGCTTCCACACCGCGTCGCAACTCGCTAGGACGGATTTATCCAATTTGGCGCCTTCCGCTGCCTTCAGGTTTTCCTGGAGTTGCTCCACCCGCGAAGCTCCCAGGATGATGGAATCGACGACCGGTTGGGAGAGCAGCCACTGAAGCGCAAGCTCCACTAGGGTTTTTCCCGCCTCTCGGGCGATGGAGCGCAGTTCTTCTACGGCGGCGAAGTCGTCGTCTAGCCAGTAGCGGTCTTGGTACATTTTGTTGCCGTCGAAACGTGTGCCGGGAGTCGGCCCGCTCTGCCGCGAGTGTTTGCCCGTCAACAACCCTCCCGCGAGCGGATTATAGGGAACCACCGCTACGCCGAAGCGCTGGCAAAAGGGCAGGTACTCCTCTTCAATACCCCGCGCAATCAAGTTGTACATGGGCTGCGAAATAAAATAGGGATGGTAACCGCGTTTCTCACATATCCACAGGGTTTCCGCCACCTGCCACGCGGCGTAGTTCGAGATGGCAGGGAAGCGCACTTTACCTGCCCGCACCAGGTCTTCCATGGTTTCGAGTGTTTCCTCAATAGGGGTGGCGTAATCAGGCAGGTGCAGGTAATAAAGATCGACGTAATCGGTTCCCAGGCGCTGAAGGCTTGCGTCAATGGCCTTGCGCATGGCGGCGCGAGACAAGCCCTCCTCATCGGGCGCGTCGCCCATCTTGCCGCGGACCTTGGAGGCCAGGATAACCTTGTCGCGCCGGCCCTTGAGGGTCTTGCCCACGATGGTTTCCGCCGCGCCACGGTTGTAGACGTTCGTCGTATCAATGAAGTTGATGCCCGCGTCAAGGCAGCAATCCACCATGCGCTGCGCCGTGGCTTCGTCCGTTTGGGCGCCAAAAGTCATGGTTCCGAAGGAGAGGCGCGAAACCCTGAGCCCGGTCTTGGGAAGCGTGCGAAATTCCATGTCTTTCCTCCTGGGACTTGCATCTAATTTTTGTGCGGCCTTCCGCGGGCCACCAGCTCGAAGTGGCCCATCTTGGTCAAGGTGCGCGGCGGCACCCTTTTAAATCTCTATTTGCCGGGCTATATATTACAATAGCTACCTGTGCCGGAACCGCCGCTATTACAACTTGCGCAGGACCTCGAATGGCTGGGGTGTGAGCTTGAGCACTATGGCCACCAGCACGCCGTGATGGGGTATCCGGAGTCCGGCCCCCTTTGGGACACGTTCTGCGAAAAGCAGCGTGGGGTACTGGTGACGGCAGATAAAATCGAGCGCGAGTTGAAAAATACGGTACGCTACGATCCTTCACGGCTGGTGGGGGTTGCGTATCCGCTGGATGAAACATTGGATTCGATTGAAGCCTTGCTCGGAGCTGTGGAAGAAATGAAGCATTGCTCGGTCTATGCCGTGCACGCTATGCCCTCCAAGGTTCGGGCGTTTACCAAGATGATCGAGGAGTACCTACGAGCCACGGGGGAAATGCTGGGATAGCCTTAGAGGTTCTGAAATGGGCCATCAACGCTTGCGGTGAGTGGGCAGGGGATTACACGTCGAGCAACACGAGAAAATTCAAGGAGACTCCGTATAATGGACGAACAACAATTGACGAAGCAATTGCAGGACGAAGGATTCGATGACGTTTACGTTTGGGAAGACGGCCCGAACATGAACTATCCGCCCCATCAGCACCCTGACGTCTCGGCCCATATTATCCTGGCAGGTGAGATGACCGTTACGCTCGATGGCCAAACCCGCACCTACAAACCGGGTGAGCGCTTCGATATTCCCGGCAAGACACCCCACTCCGCACATATGGGTCCGGAAGGCTGCAAATACCTAGTGGGAGAGAAGTGAGGAGGGGCGAGCTGGGTTTTTCTCGCCTACTCACCACTCGTCACTTGACACGGGTCACCGCCCTTCTAACCCTTACGCCATTCCTCCCAGTCTTTTCGCACTGCCTCCCCCATCTTCTTGGCCGCCTCATGAACCCAGCCGGGCTTGCGCTTCGCGAGGTCGCGACGCACATTTTTAACCGCCCCTTTGCTTCCCAGGTGGATGTTGGCGGTTTCGAAGCCCATGGAGTGGAGCAAGGTTACCTCATCACGTTTCTTGGGAATCGCCGCCATCTCAATGCGCGAGCAATGGGGAGCCAAGCGGCGTACAATCCACCGGCCGCGCAAATGAACGAAGGGATCAAGGGCTCGTGCGGCGGTGGTGATGATCTCTTCGTAGAGGATCTTCTTCGAGCCTTTCTCGTCCTTCGCCCAGAAGCACGCCGAAGGGAGCAGGGCCTTGGCCTCGCGCGCCACGCGGCCTCCCTCCCAATCCGCCAGCGCCACGTAGCGCTCGCGCCCCAAGCTTCCCAACCCAGCCACCCGGTGTGCGACGCGATAGACCAACCCCGGCGCGGGCAGAAGTTGCTCCATGGCCTTGCGCGCACTCTTGGGAACTTCTCCGCGCACGGAGGGAAGTGCGTTCATCTTTCCCCAGAAATGGACGGGGTCGCGCAACTCACCGGTGGCCGCCTCGCGGAGCCACTTGTTATCCTCCTCCAGCACAAAAGGCTTGCCGCCGGCTTCCAACCCCTCCCGATACCCTGCCAGGATGGCCGCGCACGCATCCTCATGCGCAAGGGAGAGGTGGTTTGCAGAAATCGCCAGGTGGGCGCTGACCGCCAACCGCACCAAGTCGATTGTGTAGGGCATGGGGTAAGCTTCGTCGAAATCATTCACCCCCCAGATCAGCCGCGCTTCCTTATCGCGCCAGGTGCCGAAATTCTCCACGTGCAGGTCGCCCACGGCCAGCACATGTGGCGCTCGTTCCAGATCCGGACAGACCTGAGCCCAAACCTGCAGCCAGCGGTAAAAGGTGGCGCGCAGAAATTGAAAAGGATCCTCGGCCATGCGGGTGTGTTTCAACGCCAAGTCGGCCGGAATGATCGTAATGTTTTTGGCCAGCCACGCTTCATATTTCTTGGTTGCCTTTTTGATGCGCATAAGACGCTACCTTTCTGACTGTGAATGCACTCGATGGAAATACTCCTCGACCCTTCGCAGGTCTTCCTCCGTGTCTACACCAATCGTATCGTCGGGCGTTTCCACCACCGTGATGTCAATGCCATTCTCGAGGAAGCGCAGTTGCTCAAGTTTCTCCAGTTTTTCCAACGGCGATGGCGGGAGGTGGTGGAATTTGTCCAGCGCCGCGGCGCTAAATGCATAGAACCCCTGGTGTTTGAAATATTGGGCTTTTCCGCTGCCGTCGCGATCGACGGGGATGCGCGCGCGGGAGAAATAAAGCGCCCGCCCAGCGAGGTCAGTCACCACCTTCACCACATTCCGATGCAGGGCGGTCTCGGCATCAATCGCGACTTTGAGGGTTGAAACCTGTGTTGTGGTCGCCTCATCGAAGGGCCGCAGCAAGCGCTCCAGATGGTCGGGAGTGATCATGGGCTCATCTCCCTGGATGTTGACGTAGATCGCGGCAGGCTCATTCGCCATCACTTCCGCCATGCGATCCGTGCCTGAGCGGTGCTCGCGCGAGGTCATCATGGCGGGTATGCCCTGCTCGCGACAATAGGTTTCGATTTCGGGGGAATCTGTCGCCACCAGCAAATGCTCCAGGCACGCCGCCTGACGCGCGTTCTCGTATACCCACGCAATCATAGGGCGGCCACAGATTGCCCGCAACGCTTTGCCCGGCAACCTCGTGGATTCGAGCCGCGCCGGTATCACTCCTAGAACTCTATACATCGTAGGGAACCATGGGCAGGATATGCTTAGACATCGCCACATTGCAAGCCCTCGATGTCCGCTCGCGAGGAGTCCAAGCCTCCGCTCAATAGTGGCTCGGCATCGCGGCTGGCGCTATACTCGCAGCACGATGCGCACCCCTTCGACGCTGCCCGTAGGCAAATTGCCGCCCGCCGTGCTCCAAGGCCTCCTGCGCGTGTGCCACCCGCCCGCCTCCTCCGGCGTGGTGATTGGTCCGCGCTACGGGGAAGATGCCGCGGTCATTGACATCGGGGCAAAATACCTTGTCGCCAAGACTGACCCCATCACCTTCACTGAGGAGCATATCGGCTGGTACGCCGTCCATATCAATGCCAACGACATCGCCACGCTCGGCGCCAGGCCGCGTTGGTTCCTGGCAACGCTGCTCCTGCCGGAAAGCCGCACCACTCCGGGGCTGGCGAAGCGGATTTTCCTGGATATACTCCACACTTGCCGGATGCTCGGCATTGCCCTGTGCGGGGGCCACACAGAAATCACGGGCGGATTGCCGCGTCCCATCGTCGTGGGCCAGATGCTGGGGGAGGCGGACAAATCGGAGCTTATTCGAAAAGAGAGCCAGCAGCCCGGCGACCTCGTCATCCTGACGCGGGGTGTAGCCATAGAAGGCACCGCAATTCTGGCGCGGGCAAAAGGCGTCGAGCTACGGAGAAAAGCGGGCCGTGCCGCCGTCAGCCGAGCCAAGCGATGGCTTCTGGACCCCGGCATCAGCGTGATTCCGGACGCCCGCCTTGCCGTACGGTCCGGAGAAATCCACGCGATGCACGATCCCACCGAAGGTGGGCTGCTTTCCGGCCTGCAGGAGATCGCACAGGCTGGAAGAGTAGGACTGCGAGTATGGAAGGAGAAGATCCCGGTCCTGCCGGAAACCCTTGCCTTTAGCCGTGCGCTGCGATTTGATCCCTTGGGCCTTATCGCCTCGGGCGCGCTGCTGGTCGTCGCCGCCCCCACCTCTGTTCCCCGTCTTCTGCGGGCTTACGCTCGGCAGAGGATTCCCGCCACCGTAATCGGGGAGATCCGCCCCCAGCGGGAGGGCATCCTGATCGTGGCAAATGGCCGGGCAACGCCCTTATGCGTCCCGAAGCGCGACGAAATTGCGCGCCTACTGAGTTGAGGGCAGAATCATCGACAGTGGATTTGATTCATCAACGTCCCCCCTCCGCCGGGTACCACGAGACGTAATCGCCTTTTCCCTTTAGGGCAAAAGGGGCAGGAGGTGTCGATGCGTGGGCTCTTGTCAACAATGAACTTTTCCACAAATCGCTCGAAGTGTTGAGGGCTTTGAAAAAGGCACGCTTTTGCTGCATTTTTCGAAGGGATTTTGCGGTCCGAGGCGCTATTTTCAAGGCTGCGGAGAGGTTGGCATTGCCCTGAATTCATGTTATATTAGGGGAGTGAAACAAATCATTTCTGACAAGTTACAACGCCCTCTTGGGACTGTCTCAGCACACAAAAAATGGGAAGAACCCGTGTACGGTTAGCGAAGATTGAGGCGTCCTTGTGACGCCAGTCCTTTCCAGCGCGCAGCTGGGGTTAGTCTCGGACCGATGGTGCTCCTCCCCAACGGGGCCGACAGATTGTTTTCCCTCTGAAACCACCATGAACGCATGGCAACAAATCCTGGGCTATTTGAAGGTGAAGGTGAACACCCAGAGTTACCAAACTTGGCTTCGCCCCACTCGCTTCAGCCACGTCAATCAGGAAGCGTTGGTGGTGCGGGTTCCCAACCGCGAGTTCCAGGATTGGATTCAGGAGCATTACGGCAGCCTGATCAATGAAGCGCTATCCCAACTCCATTTGGACCTGAGTAAGGTCAACTATGTTGTAGAGGAAGATTCGGAACAGAGGCCCATGGAGAAAGGGGACGGCAAGGCTTTTCAAGCCAAACTGGATTTTGAGTCGGTCGACCACCAGTTGAACCCGCGCTACACCTTCGATACCTTCGTGGTCGGCAACTGTAACCAATTCGCCCATGCGGCGGCGCAGGCCGTGGCGGAAACTCCGGCCAAGGCTTATAACCCGCTGTTTCTTTATGGCGGTGTGGGGCTCGGAAAGACCCACCTGATGCAGGCCGTAGGCCACATGATTAAGAGCAAGTGGAAGGAAAGGCGCTTGGCTTACGTCTCCTCTGAGAACTTTACCAACGAGGTCATCAACTCGCTGCGCTACGATCGCATGGTCTCGTTCCGCGATAAGTATCGGAATGTGGACCTACTGCTGATGGACGACATCCAGTTCATTGCTGGAAAAGAACGGACGCAGGAAGAGTTTTTCCACACCTTCAACACCCTGTATGAAGGCCAGAAGCAGGTGGTGATCTCGAGCGATTGCCCTCCCAAGGAGATTCCGGACTTGGAGGAGCGCCTGCGCTCGCGTTTCGCTTGGGGGTTGACGGCCGACTTGCAGGCTCCCGACCTCGAGACCAAGCGGGCTATCCTGGCGAAGAAAACTGAAAATGAAGGCGTAACTCTGCCCGACGACGTAAGCGATTTTATTGCAGGGAAAATCAAGTCCAGCATCCGGGATCTTGAGGGGGCACTGACGCGGGTGATTGGTTATTCTTCGCTGACGGGTACCCCCATCACCCTCTCCATGGCGCAACAGGTACTTAAGGGTTTGGTTAACCTGGAGGAGCGGCGCGTATCGATCGAGAATATCCAACGCGCGGTGTGCCGGGAATTCGGCCTCAGCTTGCCACAATTGAAGGCTAAAGATAATAGCCGGGCGGTTTCTTACCCGCGGCAGATCGCGATGTTCCTGACAAAAGAGATGACGCCCGCATCGCTGCCGCAGATTGGCAGGGAGTTTGGCGGAAAGCACCATACCACGGTGTTGCATTCCATCAATAAAATTGCGGAACTGCGCGAGAAGGATAGGGATTTAAACAGACTTATCAACAAGCTACGTGATAGTCTGAATTCAACTTAGTTTGTAAAGTAAATCTGACCTGAGTGGAAAACTTGTGAATTTCAGCAGGGGGGCTAAGAGTTCGTCGCTTTCCACAATTTCCAGAAAGCGATCAACAGGCGAAATGCCTCTAAGTTGCTTCCCCCTTGGAATTTCTAGAATTTTCCACAAAATGCACAGTACTACTACTAAAAAACTATTTCCTGAGAGATAATTTCTATGGAAATTTCTACCAGTAAGAACGACCTCCTCAAGGAACTAACGCTTACCCAGGGTGTTGTCGAAAGAAAGACCACGATCCCGATTCTTTCCAACCTGCTTTTTGAGGTGGATGAGTCAACCCTCCGCATTAGCGCCACAGACCTCGACCTGGGGATTCGTTGTGGCTGTCCTGCCAAGGTGAAGGAGGGAGGGGCGGGAACGGTACCCGCCAAGCGCCTTTTTGAAATTGTTCGTTCTTTGCCTGATGCTGAGGTGCGCTTCAAGCTTCTGGAGAACCATTGGGTGCAAGTTACCTGCGAGCGGTCGTCCTTTAAACTTGTAGGAATGGCCCGCGATAACTTTCCGGTGTTGCCGGACATCCCCAAGCCGTTAGCTACGCTCCCCGCCAATATTTGCAGCGCGATGATCCAGAAGACCATCTTCGCGATTTCCAATGAGGAATCACGTTACACCCTGAATGGAGCCCTGTTGCTCCTGAAGCCGGAGAGCGCCAGCATGGTGGCGACGGATGGTCACCGCCTGGCGCTGGTCGAGCGCGACGTGCAGGTTCCGGGACTCAAGAATGAATTACGTCTCTTGGTGCCGAAAAAAGCGATGGGGGAGCTCCTCCGCTTGCTGGCGGAGGTGGAAGAAGAAACCATTGTGGAAATCTCCAAGGACGAAAGTCATCTCTTCTTCCAAATCGGCAGCCGGGTCTTGATCTCGCGAATGTTGACGGGACAATTCCCCAACTATGAGGCTGTCCTCCCGCGGGATAACACCAAGATTGTCGAGATGGACAAGGAGAAAACGGCGGCGGCGATCCGCCGGGTTGCTCTACTGGCTGACGAGCGCTCACACGCCATCCGCATGCAAGTGGAGAAGGATAAAGTGGAGGTTTTTTGTTCCAGCGGCGAGTACGGTGAAGCCCATGAAGTGCTGGATGCGACCTACGACAAGGATCCCATGCAGATTGGGTTCAATTACCAATACCTCCTCGATTTCATGAGCGTAGTCGGGGATGGTGGGAAGATTCGCTTGGAGTTGAAAGACGAACAGAGCGCCGGGCAACTCCGGCCGGCGGAGCAGGACGCTTACCGGTATCGTTACGTTGTTATGCCGATGCGCATCTGAGAACGGCGACAAGCCAGAGGCCTCGAACCGGCCGGTGAGCCACGACAAGAGGGAATCGTCATACTGAAACTGTCTTTCCAGTCTCCTTCAAGTTGCCGCGCCCTCGGCCGACAGGGAGGTTTATTCTCTGTCGGCTTTCTTGTTTAGCCATGAATCAGCCAGGAGGTTGTCCAGTCACGTGAGCAAGCAGAAAGAGCCCGAGGTAAACGGTGCTCAGACCTACGATGCTGATAGCATCAAGGTTCTGGGCGGTCTGGAAGCGGTTCGGAAGCGGCCGGCGATGTACATTGGCTCGACCGGACCGGTGGGATTGCACCATCTTGTTTGGGAGGTGGTCGACAACTCGGTGGACGAGGCCCTGGCAGGCTTCTGTGACCTTGTGACGGTGGTCGTCCACGCCGATAACTCGGTTACGGTCACTGACAATGGCCGCGGCATTCCCGTGGATCTGCACAAGGAGGAAGGCCGCTCGGCTGCGGAAGTTGTCATGACCGTCCTGCACGCGGGGGGTAAGTTCGATTCCAAATCCTATAAAGTATCCGGCGGACTGCATGGGGTGGGCGTTTCGGTGGTGAATGCTCTTTCCGAATCGCTCGAGCTCGAAATCTGGCGTGACGGTTATACGTGGGAGCAGTCGTATGAACGCGGCAAACCGCTTGCTCCCCTCAAACGCGCCGGCAAGACGGAAAAAAAGGGCACGAAGATTACCTTCCTTCCGGACACCCAGATCTTTCCGTCCATCGAATTCAATTTCGATACCTTGTCCCAGCGCCTCCGTGAAATGGCTTTCCTGAATAAAGGATTGACCGTCATCCTCAAGGATGAGCGCAGCAACAAACCGCCGAGCAAGTTTCAATACAACGGCGGCATCTCCGAATTCATCAAGCATCTCAATAAAAACAAGGAAGTGCTTCACGCCACGCCGATCTATGCGGAAAGCGACCGCGATGACGTCCACATGGAGTTCGCGCTTCAGTACAACGACGGTTACGCGGAGAATGTCTTTTCATTTGCCAACAATATCAACACGGTCGACGGCGGCACCCACCTTTCCGGCTTCCGCTCCGCGCTCACGCGGGCCATCAATCAGTTTGGACAGAACCAGGGCCTGTTCAAGGACGTGAAAGAGAACCTTCAGGGCGAGGATGTGCGCGAAGGTTTGGTGGCCGTGGTGAGTGTGAAACTGCCGCAGCCGCAGTTTGAGGGGCAGACCAAGGGAAAACTCAACAGCGACATCCAGAGCACCATGGCCAGCTTCGTGTACGAGAAGCTGATGGAGAGCTTCGAAAAGAACCCTACGGTGGGCCGCAAGATCTGCGCCAAGGCCATTGACGCCTCGCGCGCCCGCGAGGCCGCGCGCAAAGCCCGCGAGCTGACGCGGCGCAAGGGCGCGCTGGATTCCGGCGGTTTGCCCGGCAAGCTCTCCGACTGCCAGGAGAGAGACCCGGAGCGTTGCGAATTGTTCCTGGTGGAGGGCGACTCCGCCGGCGGCTCCGCCACGCAGGGGCGCGACCGCCGCTACCAGGCCATCCTGCCGCTGCGTGGAAAAATCCTGAACGTGGAGAAGGCGCGCTTTGACAAGATGCTGGGCCACGAAGAAATTCGCGCCTTGATCACGGCGCTGGGAACCGGCATCGGCAAGGATGATTTCGACATCGCCAAGCTGCGTTATTCCAAAATCATCATCATGACCGACGCGGACGTGGACGGCTCGCACATCCGCACGCTTCTGCTCACCTTCTTTTATCGCCAGATGCCGCAACTCGTGGAGCGCGGCAATATTTATATTGCGCAACCGCCGCTCTACCTGATTAAGAAGGGCAAGAAATCGCAATACATTCACGACGAGAAGGAATTCCGCCGGGAAGTGTTGCGCCGCGCCACCGAGGATCACGCCGTGGAATTCGGCGAAGGCAGCAAGAAGCTGAAACTGGAAGGCGGCGACCTGACCAACTTCCTCATGGCTTTTGGCGAATACATCGACCTTTATAACAAGCTGGAGAAACGCATTGGCGACGGGCGGCCCATTGACGCCCTGCTGCGCGCCGAGCTTTCCAAAAAAGTCGAACTGGAAAACCAGGTGAAGCTGGAAAAGGTAGCGAAGGACTTGCGGGCGGAAGATTTCAAGACCAGCATCAAGCTGGACGAGGAGCACAATATACATTTCCTGGTGTTCCACAGCGAAACGCAGCCGGAACGCACCCTCGATTGGGATCTGCTGTCCAGCCCCGAGTACCGCCGCCTTTACGATCTGCACAAACGCGTGCACGAGTATGACCGGCCGCCCTTCACCATTACCTCGAATGGCAACACATTGACGATCGAGGATCGCAAGGAGCTGGTGGAACACGTCATGTCGGTGGGGAAGAAATCTTTCACGGTGCAGCGCTTCAAGGGTTTGGGCGAAATGAATCCCACGCAATTGTGGGAAACCACCATGGACGCCGAACAGCGCACCATGCTGCAAGTTAAAGTCGAGGACCAGGTGGAGGCCGATTCCATCTTCACCGTGCTCATGGGTGACGTCGTCGAGCCTCGCCGCCAGTTCATCGAGGACAATGCCCTGGATGTGAAGAACCTGGATATCTAACCCTCTGTGGGTTAGATTGACCCGAGTTTAAACCAAGTGTATACTTCGTAGTGTACACTTCGGCGAGGAAGACAATTTATGGTTGTTACTGCTAAACAGCTCCGGCTGCAAACCTCAAAGATCTTGAAAACAGTGCAGCGCGCAGGCTCAGTGACCATCACCCTGAGAGGCAAACCAGTTGCGAAAATCTGTTCTCTGGTCGTGAAAAAGCCTGCGAAGGATCTGCTGGAATATCGTGCGATCGGAATGTGGGCCGACCGAAAAGACATGAAAGACCCTAGCGCGTGGGTCCGAAGAATCCGCAAACCTCGATACAAACTACATTGATCTTTGACTCAGATGTCGTCATATGGATGCTCCGAAGGCATCCCAAGGCAGTTCGATTCGCCCGGACGATTGACCCGGCGGAACGCAACGTGTCCGTTGTTTCCTACCTGGAAGTCCTTCGGGGTTGCCGCGATCGGCTCGAGGCCAAGGATTTTAAGGAGTTCATGGAAGAATGGTTTACAGAAGTCGTCCCACTTAAACCCGAAATTGGCGATTCCGCAGTCTCACTGATGGCGCAGTTCGCCTTATCCCACCGCCCCGGTGTGGACGACATGCTCATTGCGGCAACCGCTTTGGACCGCAAAGAGACGGTGGCCACAGGTAATGTGAAGCACTTCGATTTTATTCCAGGGCTTATCGTGCAGCGTTTTCAGGTCTAGCGGTGGGGGGACACATGGATCAGCGAACTCGAACCCGCGTAGGCGAAAAGGCCGCCCGGTTATTCCTGATTCCATCTGCGGGCTGGCGCAGACCTGAGAGTTCTGCGGATCATTAACGGGGTACCATGAACGTGAAGAGAAAACGGGAAAAGCACGCGAAGGGCGACAAAACCGCTGACCTCGCTAACCATCCCGCCTTCGGCATCTGGGCGGACGGGGAGGACATGAAAGACGTACATGCCTGGTTAAGGAAGATACGCACACTACGTTATCTCAGGGGCGGCGGGAGCTTGTTCTCAACGCCACCGCAAAAATCCAAACGCAGTCCGAAGTCCTAAAGTTGTTCGAGGTACGGAATCATGGGTGATCAAGAACTAATCAATCCGTCGCGGGACATTCCCGTCAACATTGAAGACGAGATGCGCAAGTCGTATCTCGATTACGCGATGAGCGTGATCATCGGCCGGGCGCTGCCCGATGTCCGCGACGGGTTGAAGCCTGTCCACCGCCGCATTCTTTATGCGATGTACAAGGAGGGCAACACCTCCGACAAGCGTTACATCAAGTGCGCGGGCACCGTGGGCGAGGTCATCAAGAAATATCACCCGCACGGTGATGCGGCGGTTTATGACTCGCTGGTGCGCATGGCGCAGGACTTCAACATGCGCTACCCGCTCATTGATGGACAAGGGAACTTTGGCTCGGTGGATGGCGACCCGGCGGCGGCTTACCGGTACACGGAGTGCCGCCTGGCCAAATTGGCCGAGGAAATGCTGGCCGACATCGAGAAAGACACCGTGGATTTCATTCCCAACTTCGACGAGTCCACGGAGGAGCCCACCGTCCTCCCCACGCGGGTTCCCGGCCTGCTGATCAACGGGTCGGATGGAATCGCCGTGGGAATGGCCACCAAGATTCCACCCCACAACCTGGCGGAAATCATCGAGGCCACGATTCTGCTGCTCAACAAACCCACCGCTTCCATCGACGAGGTGTTGGAGCTCGTTCCCGGCCCGGACTTCCCCACCGGCGCTTACATCTACGGCAAGAGCGGGATCAAAGACGCCTACCGCACGGGCCGCGGCCAGTTCACCATGCGCGCCAAGGCGGCCATTGAACGTCCCGGTAAGGAAAAAGTTCAGATCGTCATCACCGAGATTCCCTTCCAGGTCAACAAATCCCGGGTCATTGAGCGCGTCGCGGAGCTGGTGCAGGACAAGAAAATCGAAGGCATCTCCGACATCCGCGACGAATCGGACCGCGATGGCATGCGGATCGTCATTGAGCTCAAGCGCGGCGAGCAGCCGGAAGTCATTCTGAACAATCTCTACAAGCACACACAGCTCCAGGAGACGTTCGGCATGATCATGCTGGCCATCGTGCACGGTCAGCCGCGCACGCTTCCGCTGAATGATGCGCTGCAACAGTTCATTGACCATCGCGTGATTGTAGTCCGGCGCCGGACGGAGTATGACCTGCGCAAAGCGCAGGAGCGCACCCACATTTTGGAAGGTTTTCTCAAGGCGCTTTCGCACCTTGACGCCATCATCAAGCTGATTCGCGCCTCCAAGACTCCCCCCGAAGCGCGCGCGGGGTTAATGACCCGCTTCGAGTTTACGGAGCGCCAGGCGCAGGCCATCCTGGAAATGCAGTTGCAGCGCCTGACCGCTCTCGAGCGCGACAAAATCCAGCAGGAGTATGACGAACTCCAGAAGAAGATCGCCGAGTATCAGGAAATTCTGGCCAGCGACAAGGCGCTGAAGAAAGTCATCGTCAACGAGCTGAAGGAAATTCAGAAAGTGTACGGCGACGCCAGGCGCACGGAAATCATCGAGGAGCAGGATGAGATCCGGTTGGAGGACCTGATCGCCGTCCAGGACGTCGTGATCACCATCTCCCATTCCGGTTACACCAAGCGCACGCCACTCAGCGCCTATCGCCAGCAGGCACGCGGCGGCAAGGGCCGGCTGGGCATGAAGACGCGCGAGGAGGATTTTGTCGAAAACCTCTTCATCGCCTCGACGCACAGCTACATCCTGGTGTTCACCAACACCGGGAAGCTCTACTGGCTGAAGGTGTACGAAATCCCCGATGTGGGCGCTGCCGGCAAGGGCAAGCACATCGTGAACCTGGTCAGCCTCTCCAAAGAAGAGAAAGTGGCGGCCGTCGTCGCCGTGAAGGAGTTGCCCGAGGAGCCGAAGGATATGACGGTGGAGGGCGAAACCCTGGCCGCCGAGGGATACATCACCATGGTCACGCGCCAGGGCATCATCAAGAAGACCCGCTTGGCCGAATTCTCAAATCCGCGCTCGGCCGGCATTATTGCAATGCAGATTGAAGATGGGGATGAGCTGATTGCTGTGAAGCTCACTTCCGGCCGCGACAACATCTTCCTGGCCTCGCACGAAGGCATGGCCATCCGCTTCCCGGAATCGGACGTGCGCGGCATGGGTCGAACCGCCTATGGCGTGAATGCCATGGACCTTGATAAGGGCGACTACATTGTGGGAATGGAAATTGTGGGAGAGAAAGAGCTGATCCTTTCGGTCACGGAGAAGGGTTACGGCAAACGCACCGCCATTGTCGAGTACCGCTTGCAGTCGCGGGCCGGCAAGGGCGTCATCAACGTCAAAACCGCTGAGCGCAACGGCAAGGTGGTGAATGTCCTGCCTGTCACGGAAGAGTCGGAAGTGATGATTATCTCGCAGCAAGGCAAAATCGCGCGCCTCGATTCCAGCACGATTCGCGAGAGCGGCCGCTCCGCGCAAGGCGTACGCCTGATTAACCTCGATGAGGGCGACCAGGTGGCGGCAGCCTGCCTGATTAAGAGTGATACCAACGGCGATGTGCCCACGCAACCGCCGCTGATTCAATAAAGCAGTGACGAGTGACGAGCAAGCAGGTGTAGCGCGGACCTGTTCTGTAGGTCCGCGGCTCGTGCTTAATGGGCAGGGACAAGCCTACGAAAAGCAGTGAGAAGCGACCATCCAGACGCCTGCTCGACGACCCTTTCAGGCTCACCCCGCACGGCCGCTTGCTCGTCACTTGTCACTCATCACTCGTCACTGCTCTTGAGACTTCGGCCCGCTCGCGCTATTCTTAAAGAGGGCAGATTCCCCCGGTGGTGAACTAGAGACGAAATTTACTGCGATCGGAATTAGTTGCTAGCCACTTACCACTAGCCACTAATCACTGCTTTCAATGGGCGAACTGGAAACAAAACAACAACGCTTGCAAGAGCAACTGAGTAAGTTGCCTTCGCTGATCGTCGCTTACTCGGGCGGCGTGGATTCCGCCTACCTTGCCCACGCGGCGCATCGTGCCTTGGGTGAGCGGATGCTCGCCGTTACGGCGTTGAGCGCCAGTTACTCCGCCAGCGACCGCGCGGAAGCCGAGAAGTGTGTTGCCCATAGCCATTTCCCGCACGAGTTTATCTCAACTGATGAGCTTGCGAACCCGAGCTATCGCGCCAACAACGCCGACCGCTGCTATTTCTGCAAGGATGAACTCTTTGTGAAACTTGACGAGTTGGCCGGCCGTCGCGGCTTTGCCGCCGTGGCTTACGGCATCAACCAGGACGACTTGGGCGATTGGCGCCCCGGCCAGCAAGCCGCGCGCGAGCACAAGGTTTTAACCCCCCTCCTGGATGCGGGTCTGACTAAAGCCGACATTCGCGATCTCTCGCGCCAGGTGGAATTGCCGGTGTGGGACCGCCCCGCCTCCGCGTGCCTTTCCTCGCGGATCGCTTACGGAATAGAAGTAACGCCGGAGCGGTTGGCGGTGGTCGAGAAGGGCGAAGAAGCCGTGCGCGCCCTCGGATTCCGCCAGTTCCGCGTGCGCTATCACGAGGAACTGGTGCGCATCGAGATTTCTCGCGAGGAATTGCCGCGCGCCCTTGATCCCGCCATGACCCGCAAGTTCGTCAACATTTTCAAATCCCTCGGCTTCAAGTTCGTCACCCTGGACCTGGAAGGCTTCCGCTCTGGGTCCATGAACTCTCTGCTCGTAAAAATCCAGCAACCGTAGCGCAGACCTCCGCCTTTGAGGTCTGCGGTTCTTACCGAGACTCGCGCTTCCTATCTTAAGTGCGGGCGTCCATCTTTAAGGTTCACGGCCTTTGCGAAGGAAGAGCCGCGGACCTCAAAGGCGGAGGTCCGCGCTACGGTTTTCTCGCAAATTCCTTCGCAATCCGAATGGTGTTGGTGTGGATCTCGATGGTGTCTTCCACGCGGCGGGCGTAACCTCCCGCCAGGATGACCGCGACGGGAATATTTTTCGCTCGCGCCTTCTCGAAAACCAATCGGTCGCGCCGCTCGAGCCCTTCAATCGAGAGCTTTAGCCCTCCGAGTTGGTCATCGCGATAGGGGTCGGCGCCCGCCACGTAGTAGATTAGATCAGGCTGAAAATCCCGGAACGCCTGGTCGAGCCCTTTTCCCAGTTCCTGAACATATTCATCATCACCCACACCGTCACGCAAGTTGATATCGAGCGTGCTGGGTGGCTTGGGGTAGGGATAATTGTTTTCCTGGTGGATGGAGAGCGTGAACACGGTGTGATCGCCGGCAAAGATTGCGGCGGTGCCGTTGCCCTGGTGCACGTCGCAATCCACGGTCATGGCGCGTTCGATGGCCTTGTCTTTTTGCAGCCGGCGAATTCCGATGGCAAAGTCGTTGAGAACGCAGAAGCCTTCGCCGTGGTCGGGGTAGGCGTGATGGAAACCTCCGCCGATGTTGGCCGCGGCGCCGTCCTGGAGCGCCAGTCGCCCCGCCAGAATTGACCCCCCAGCACTCAGCCACACGGCGCGCACCAGCTCCGGCGAGTAGGGAATTTCCAGGCGGAGGATTTCCAGATAGGAAAGCTTGCCGGCCTGCAACTTGCGAATGTACTCACGGGTGTGCACCAGCGCGATATCGTCCTCGGCAGCCGCCGGCGGCTCGACAAAATCCTGCGGACCCAAGATCTGGTCGCGCAGCACTTTTTCCTTGGTCAGGCGATACTTGATGGAGGGGAAAACGTGGTTCCCCAGATTCAAGTCGTATTGGTCGGAGTAGATGAGTTTCATGCGGAAGTCGAAAGTTAAAAGTTGAAAGTCGAAAAAAGCACTTGAATGTCGAGAGTCGAAAGCACAAGGCAAACCACATTTTCCACTGACTTTTAACTTTCAACTTTTAACTATTTTTTCACTCCACCGTGACCGACTTTGCCAGGTTGCGGGGCTGATCCACGTCGCAGCCGCGCAGCACACCGATGTGGTAAGCCAGCAATTGCAGCGGCACCACTTCCAGAATGGAAGAGAGCAACTCGTTGGTGGAGGGCAGCACAACGAGGTGGTCGGCCATGTCGCTCACCTCGCGATCGCCTTCACTCACCAGCGCCAGGATGGTGGCCCCACGCGCCTTGGCCTCCTTGATGTTGGAAATGGTGCGCTCGTAGCGGGCACGCGAATCCTCGGCGCTCCAATCGCAGGTGGCGATCACCACCACCGGCATTCCGTCGGCGATCAGCGCGATGGGCCCGTGCTTCATCTCGCCGGCCGGGCAGGCCTCCGCGTGGATGTAGGAAAACTTCTTCATCTTCAAGGCGCCTTCCAGCGCCACGGGGAAGTGCACGCCGCGGCCGAGGAAGAGGAAATCTTGCGAGCGGTAGAAATGCCGCGCGAAGT
This sequence comes from Terriglobia bacterium, assembly GCA_049522495.1. Classification (GTDB taxonomy): domain Bacteria; phylum Acidobacteriota; class Terriglobia; order UBA7540; family UBA7540; genus Bog-366. The sequence continues at coordinate 77,242 of JBEKNU010000001.1, read as the reverse complement.
CTTCGAACTCATCGTCCTTTTGCAACACGCTCTCGAGCTGTTTGGGCAAGGCGGTCAACTCGGCCAGCAGCTTCTTGGCGGTGGCGATGGGCAGGCGGTCGCGCGTTTGCGCCAGGTAAACCGCGAAGAGGTAAAGCGCCGTCAACTGCGCCGTGAAGGTTTTGGTTGAGCCCACGCCAATTTCCGGGCCGGCGTGCGTATAAATGGTGCCATGCGCTTCGCGCGGCACCATGCTGCTCAGCACGTTGCAGATGGCCAAAGTCTTCGAAAGCTTGGCCTTTGCCTCGCGCTGACCGGCGATGGTGTCCGCCGTTTCCCCGGATTGGGTGATCAGCAAGGTAAGCGTCTCCGCATCCACCAGCGGGTCGCGGTAGCGGAATTCCGAGGCGTAATGCACTTCCACCGGCACGCGCGCCAGGCGCTCGATCATGGTTTTTCCCGCCAGGCCCGCGTGGCGTGAGGTCCCGGCGGCGACAATCCGGATTTCCTTGAACGAGCGGAAATCCTCCTCAGTAATTTGCATTTCATCCAGGAAAACCTGGCCGGACTCGGGTGAGATTCTCCCCAGAGCGGTGTCGCGCACGGCGCGCGGCTGTTCGTAAATTTCCTTCAGCGTGTAGTGCTTGAACCCGCCCTTCTCCGCCAGGATGGGGTCCCAGGTGATGTGCTGCATGCGCCGGGTGACGGGATGGCCGTCAAAATCCGATAAGGTCACGCCGTTGGAGGTGAGCACGGCCACGTCGCCGTCAGAAAGGAAAAACAAGTCACGAGTGTGGTAAAGGATGGCGGGCACGTCGCTGGCCACGAAGTATTCATCCTTCCCCAGGCCAATCACCGCCGGCGGACCCTGCCGCACGGCGACAATCTTGTTCAGGTCTTTCGTGGAGATGATGGCGAGCGCGAACACCCCTACCAACTGCCGCACGGCGGCGCGCACGGCATCTTCAAGATTGACAGCCGGCCGCCCCGCGCCATTTCCGCCCAGGTGTTTCTCCACCAGGTGGGCGATCACTTCCGTGTCGGTTTCGGTGGTGAACTTGTGGCCTTCCGCTTCGAGCTGCTTCTTCAGCTCCAGGTAATTCTCAATGATCCCATTGTGAACCACCGCCACGCTTTGATGGCAATCGCGATGCGGGTGAGCGTTCTCCTCCGTGGGCGCGCCGTGCGTGGCCCAGCGCGTGTGCCCGATGCCGTACGCGCCGTCCACGGGATCGAGGCGAATCTTCTCTTCCAGATTGCGCAGCTTGCCGGTGGACCGGCGAACGTCCAGCTTGCCCTCGCGCATGACGGCCAGGCCCGCGGAGTCGTACCCGCGGTATTGCAACCGCTGCAAACCTTCCAGCAATACGGGCACCACACGTTTGTTTCCGATGTAACCGATAATTCCCGACATAAGGTTTTGCCCGGGGCGGAGGGTTCCGCCCAGCACTCTAACCGCAGCTCGCCAACAGGGTGATGAACGCTTGATTATAGCAGCAGCGCGGGGAAGCGGAAGGCATTATGACTTGGTGGTTAGCTGATGGCTTGCCGTTTCCGCGGCCCGCGAGCGATCTTGGAGGGTCTTCCATAACTTGCCGAAAGGACCGGCGGCAACCCGGCGGCGGAAATATTCGATTTCCTCTTCGGGCGAGAGTCCTTTGATCTCTCGATAAATCTCAGCCTGTGCCTGGCGCTTGAACTCGATACAGTCGAAGCTTTTTTCCGGACTACGGCGCTTCATCGAAGCGTACCTCCTGCGGTGAAACAATCGACAGCAGGCCGAAGCCTGACTGAAGATTCACTTGATTATAGGCCCGCATCTTGTCAATCCGCACGATATGTTTGAAGTTCCAGGAAACAATAGCGTCCGCGCGGGCGACGGTGGCGGCGGCTACGTGAGTGGCGTCGTCCGTCGACTGGGGATCGAGAATTCCTGCCGCCAGGTAAGCGTCGCGGAGATCAATTATGTCGCGCGTCAGATGCACCTCCACCATGGAGTCTGTTGGCAGCGAACTCAACAACTCGCGCACGCGGGGGGGCGCATTGGCCAATTCCCGCACCACGACCTCGCTTATCAGGATCTTCACCTGCCCGGCGCGGACGAGATCGAAGAATCGCTCCGATTCGATGGCGAATTCGGCGTCAAAGCATCCGCCGAACACGGAAGTGTCTGCGTACACGCGGAGTGGTTTCATTTGTTACCGATAATTCCCAACATAAAGTTTCGTCCCAGGCGGACTGATCCCCCCGCCAGTCTAATTGCGGCTCGCCCCCAGGGTGATGAAGGCTTGATTATAGCAGCAGGGTAGGTCAGCGGAAGGTATTATGAAGCCGCGTTAGCGGCGACGTCTTGTGGCCCACGGCGAACAGAAAGAAAATCCCGGAACGGGCAAAAGCATCTCGCGCAGAGCCGCAGAGACGCGAAAGTGGAAAAGAAAACAAAGCGGTTATTTATTGTGAATCTCTGCGCCTCAGCGTCTCTGCGCGAGGTCGCTTATTTTTTCGCAGCTTCGAACAGCCGTGGGATGGCGATGAGATACGGCTTCGTCAAATTACGCCACGCGTAGAAAACTTCCAGCGCGGAAAACCCAAGAAGAACTGCTGCCGTCCCCCTGTTTCGAACGGCACAGTAGCGCGCACGGAACTTCGCGCATCGGCCGTCCGGCGAGACCCCAGAGGCCTCTCCCCTAAGCGCTAACTTAAGACCCAATTCCTTCTGAGCAGGCCGTAACACGGCCAAGTGGCATCCAGTAGACGCGAAGGAGCCTCTTCAGGCCGAATCTCTAGTATCGGCGGAACCCCCTGACCGGCAGTAACTTGTAGTGAGAAGAGGGATGAGACATTTAGAGAGCGCTAAGGTTCGTCCCTACGAGGCTTCGCATCGTCTACTATGGGCGCTTCTGGCCGAGAGCCCGGGCACACAGTATTTTTGTCCCAGCGATAGATCTCGGGGGGCAATTTTTCCAGTTCCTGGCGTTCTGCGGCAAGGTAGGCGAGTGAGGCGTTTCGCTGCACATACAGAGGTGTTAATGAGAGCCGTTCGGCATACCATTCTCGCAGCGACTTTCCCTGCTTTTTGCCTCGCTCCGACATTGAAAACACTTGCTGATATTGGCGGGGGGCGATTCCAGTAAATGCATAAAAAACAACAGTACCTTCTTCCTCATTTCCGGATGTCGATTCCGGAGTGATTTCCTCACCATGGAGATTGAGTGCGCGGCTCTTGGGATAGGGCTCTAGGTAAACAACTCTTCGAATGCCCGCTGCGATAATATGCTTGGCGCAATTGTGACAGGGGAACGTCGTAACATACATCGAATGACCGTCTACGGCGACGCCTCTTCGGGCCGCGTCAATTAACGCTGCCATTTCTGCATGCACGGGCCGGCTGAATTCGCCAATGTCCAGGAATTGTGTCCCTTTGAGATACTTCAGTAGATCGCGGGCGACCTCGACCTTGCGCTGTGTTGCGATCGTTTCCTGCAGCCATTTTTTCTGGGCAATCCTCTCGATCAATTCGGCCAACGCGCTGGTTTTAATTTCCACCGCGCGATCTTCACCCTTCATTAGGAGAAGCATCTGATCTCGACGGTCGGGAGAATCCTGATCCCAATAAAAACCGCCGCCGCCGCGGGGAACCTCGTTCATTCCAACGGCAATGACATCCGCGTTTTTGATATTGCCATCCCGACCGCGCGAGAGGCTAACTATAACCGCGCCGACCTGTCGGTTTTCATCCGATGACCTAAGCGACACAGCGTGCGCCTGATACATCGCGTATTCATCAGGTTTTGGTGTATGGAAAGGATGGCCGAAGAGTAGATCCACGAACCGCCGAACTTCATTTTCCCCCAAATCAACCCCCAAGTTGGCAAAGAAATCCGCCTTAGGATATATGTCGCGTGTATCCTGCCCATAGTCGTCATCCTGCTTTTCGTCGATTTCTATAATCGTATGAGCTAGCGGTTTGAAGTGTTCCTCTTCGCCGGGCCGAAGGTCAATTCGAGCCATCCGTTTTGCAAGTTCCGTAACGCGCAATTTCCTAGGTGCATGACCGGCGACCAGCAGAAAGGACGCCCCGTACACCAGACGCAGCAGCTCAACCTCGTCGGGGTGCTTCAATTGGTGCATGATATACGCTCGAGCCGACGCCGGCTGATCCGGGCTTTTCGAAATATTAGCCCGTCTTGTTCGGATTTCCGCGATGCCAGCGAGCGCCAGGGCATCGCCCTTCTCGAGCCGACGCCGGAATTCGTTGCCCATATTTTGCAAATGCGTAATCCGATCGTGTTCGCTAGGTCCCGGTGGATCGGCCCATCCGAGAAAATTCCTCAGCAGATCAGAGAGCCGAATATCTTCGGTCTCGTATCCAAACGTCTTTAGTTCATCCTTGAGGCCTTTTGATAAGTCGCTGAGGCGCGCGCCTGCCGCGCCGACGAGCGCGAAGATCAGTTCCGGTCGATAAGTCGCTTCAGCGGGTGTTGACAATGACTACCTCCTTTACCAACCGATCGGGCCAATCTGGTTGCATCAACCTCGCCAATAAAGCTCGCAGTTGGTTATGTATGGCGCCTTTATTGATCGAGTATGAGAGACGCGTAATTCGATTCGAAGATATTTTGTCGATCTTTCACTGCAAGTCGTAGCAAGCAATATAGGTGCCAATAGGCTTGCCACCGGTCGCTTCGTGGGGGAAGGTAGTCGACCGGCAGCCCGAGGTCTCTTACATCTTGCCACTTGATCATTTGACCGTGGGACGGCCACCGCCCGATGTCCATCAAGGCAGAGGTTATCTGCGAGAAATTCCGCCCCTTTCGCTTCAACTGACCCTCAGCAAAGCTTCGTGCACGGTCACGAACGGCCTCATAATGTCTTAAAGTAGTCGGGTCCATTTTGCTCAGCATGAGACTCGCAACTGGATCTTGCGGATTTTCTCTCAGTGCGTCGGATTGGGTCTTGAACGCATCAAGGTACGAAAGGACAGAATGGCAAATTACGTTACCGTGCCCGTCGTCAGACCAAATCTGGGGGTCAATCGTCCCCAGTTCGGACGAGTCACTCATGATGAACGTGTCTGCTCCCAGTGTCATCAATGTACCGGCGCTTTTGGCAAAGTCTGGAATGATTACCCGAAGTTGCGCGCCCCCGACCGTCGCTTGCACCAGCGCCATCAATTTCTCAGCAGCGTCGATATCGCCTCCCCCCGTGTGCAAAAGAAGGTCGACGTTCTCCTCGGGCTGAATGTTGTGCAGCAGTTCCATGAACCCCGCAGTATCATCGCGATCAATTGTCGCCGCCCTTCCAGAGACGTAGCAGATTAAACGGGGTCCAGACTCGCCCTCGATCGCCTTGATGAGCGCTTGCCGATGAAAACGGGGAGCGTGAATCGCCTCGTACATTGGGGTTTTTTCGGGCAGGGCATGTGAAGCCGCGTTGCCCAAATCGCCTTGCCGATTGGAAGAGTATTCAGCGGCGGAGGAATCAGGATTGGTGGGACTCATCTTGCCTTCCTTTCATGAACCCATTTAACACTTCCATTTCTTATGAAATAGTGGCATCTGCTCACAATTTGCTTGCAATCAATGCTTGGGGAGATGCTGAGTGCGCCTTCTACCGTTGTCGACCAATGCGGCGATCGGGCTTTGTCAGTATTAAGCATAATACGATGGCCCCGTCGGCACGGACAGTCGAATGCAACCCATTTCGGGCGCGTGTGCGGCCCCACGACTACCGCACCATTCCGTGGCAGCCGCTGCGGTATGTTATCTGCTGAATCCACAACGCCGACGATCCGCCAACCGAAAAAGGGCAGCCATTGCCACCATGAGATCTTCATCAGGTTGGCCATGTTTGCTCCAGAAAAGGTTGAGTCATGCCCATTCCCAGCTTACGGCTGGACGGGTGACAATAGTGGCCTTCCTTAGGAAGCGCAATATTCGTCGAAATCTCCCGCTCGTGGCAACGTAATAAGATTTCGCTTGGCCGTGGCTCTGGCCCGTAGCCAATCAATCGCTCTAGCAGTTCGCTGACCGCAGTCGCGCCAACAAGGGTTGTAAACGCAACGACAGCAGGTTCTGTCCGTGTTAGCGCAGGGGCGTAACCTTCGCCTTCGCGTCGCACGCGTTCGTCCGGAGTAAGTAGTTCGGCACTCGCACGCGCGAGATCGATCCGGCCACGACAGACCAGGCAAGCCTGGCCGGGAGATAGAATAGTGACTCGGCCGTCGATTCCTGCTAGTTGACCGGCAGCGTCGCTGCTCAGAAGTACCCCGCAATCGATCACGGGTGTGAGTAGGTATGTCGCCAGACGCGAAAGCACCAAACGGCCGGCGTTATCATCGGTACACCCGAACACGACATCGCATCCAATAAGACGGCGGGCCGCCGATTCCAGTGTAAGCATCGATTGGACAGTTTCGCAACGCAGTTCGGGAGCAATGCGAGCGAAATGTCGAGCCAGAACCTGTACTTTTGGATCACCGACGTCTGACCTAGCTGAGCCATACACCCTCGTCAAATTAGTCTCCGACAGCTCGTCCGGATCTACTAGCGTGAGGTGCCGGACACCCAGACGAATGAGCTGTTCCCCGACGGCGGAACCAGTGCCGCCGCAACCGACAATACCGACCCTAAGATCACCGAGCGTGTCTTGGACGGCGGCTCCGAAGGCCCGCACGCTGCGATCAAAAATGGCGGAAAGTCCTGACAGCGTGGAATCAATTGCTCGAATCAAGTGCCACCGCTCCCCAACTTCCCATAAACGCCCAATTTGGGCAGAATTGCAACCCTCGTGCTGGAGATGTCCCGTAAAAGCCAGTTCGGACGAGCGCGGAGAGAAAATCAGCGCCCCATAGTAAGGGCTATTGGAGCGGAAGCGGAAGAGATCTGCAATTTCGCGATCTACAATCCTGTCGCGTTCGCTAGGTCGGGGCGACGACCCTTCCCCAGGATGCGTGTGAACCCAAAGGCAGAGAGCTCCGAGAGTCTCCGCCTCGCCCAACGCGTGCACGTACCCCTCCGACCGGATAGTTAGTCCGTCCGAGTCACGTCGACTATAAGCAGACTCCTTAACCCATCGCATCTGGCGCCCGAGAAGCTTGAGGTCACCATTTGGCGCCTGTGCAACACCCGCCAGCATCACCCCCGCAGTTTCCTTCGGAAGGCTTGCAACGCGTTGAAGTTCTTCCGCCAACGTCTGCGGGATAACTAGCGAAACTGTCATTGGACGGCCCCCTGAACCGACCGTTCCAGTTCTATACGCACCAGCGCAAGAAAACTCTCAAGGCCATCAACGCCCGACCGCCATTGTCCCTTAGTAAGATGGCGAGACCATCGCTGCCAGCTGCGGCCGAGGTAGCGCTCGATTACCTCCGTTGCCCGGATAGGCTGTCCGTCTCTCCGCCGGACAGGGGGATCAAACCACCACATGTCAGGTGCCAAGTCGGGATACCCGGGACTAAATCTGAGCAGAAGATTCGACTTCGCGCGATCAAAACCCGGAGGCAAACAGAAGTCAGGAAACACTACGCACGTCATATTCGCCTCGGATGTGACGGAATGGTTGACGCCACGCTCCGTCAGGTATTTGGTGTCATTGGAAGGCAACACGGCGGTTCTCCCCTCCTGATCCCCCTGAGCCAGGATTGATCTGGGCTGGCGCTGTAAAAAAACGCAGCCCGTTCCGGATTTCTACAACCTCCTCGTCCCCAATCTTTCGGTCGGAACCACCAGGCACGACTTCGAAGAGATCGCGGTCAGGCCCAATCGGTGGCGTTGGGAGATGCCGAAGTTGGAGACCCGTCATGAAGTGCAGTGTCACAGTGAAATGTTGGCGATCGATCTGGATCTCGAAGTGCTGATGCTCCGGATTGGGTTCGTGAGAAATTTCTGGACCCTTGTTAGCCTGCAGTTCGTTGCTCATCAAAACCTCCAGTGTGATAGAGTGGTATCATGATACCACAGAGTCGTGCTACTTGACAAGCTCGGTGGCATATGTCATAATCTGTTCGATGAAACCAGTCAAGGCCATGACCATCCGTTTGTCCGCCGAACAAGCTGAGGCACTAGAAACAGTTGCAGACGTGGAAGCGCGGCCGGTATCCGAAGTAATTCGCGCAGCGATTGCCCAGCATATCGACAACCGCAAGAAAGACCCGGCATTTCAGGACAGCCTTAGGAATCGGCTCGACAGAGCACGCCGCCTTCTGCGCAAGTAGCTGCTTCGGTATCCCCTGGCGGATTCTCCCTCGTCATTTTCACTTGCCATGCAAATGATTCGGGAGCTGGCAGACCCGCCTGCTTACGATCCGCGATGGGGCCCACGCCTGGGAAACCTGCTCTTCGCGCTCTGTCCATATCGTAATGTATATTCCCCGAATGTTTATCGGCAAATGCGCAAGGTCAACCCGAAGTTGTGGCTGAGCGACGGCGCACTCGGAAACTATGCTGAGTGGGCACATCGATGGATTGGGAACGAAAAACGCCCTTTGCGGATACCCATGCGGAGCGTCCTCTATGACCTCTGGGGACAGTGAAGAGTGACGAGTGACGAGCAAGGCCAAGGGCAGTGACGAGTGAAGAGTGACGAGTGACGAGCAAGGCCAAGGGCAGTGACGAGTGAAGAGTGACGAGTGATGAGCAAGGCCAAGGGCAGTGACGAGTGACGTGTGACGAGTGACGAGCAAGGCCAAGCTAGGATTTAGGAGCCAGCAACACAGACTTGGGGGAGACAACCCTTCCTGCCCCCTCGCTGTTCCCCCGACACTACCCCACATCGCTTATCGGCGGTTTCAGGTTAGAAGATGAATCAAACCTCAAGAGCAGTGACAAGTGGCGAGTGGCCAGTGACGAGAACCCGTCGAGGCGGGAAGGGGGAAGCAGGGGCAAAGTCGAAGACCCCTCCCCCCCTCGTGACACACTTCCCCCTATCGACTATCGACAAATTTTCGGGGACCATGAGCCGGTTTTGGCGAAGGGCGTGGTGGCACAGACTCGCAGCCTGTGAAGTGCACAGCCAAGAGTGGCTGTGCCACCATCTCTCACGCCCCCTCGCTGTGCCCCCGACACGTTAGGGAGTGACAAGTGACGAGTGACGAGTGACCAGTGACGAGCAAGGCAAAACCAGGATTTGGAAGCTAGGACTTAGGAGCCAGCAACACACCCTTGGGGGCGCCTACCCTTCCTGCCCCCTCGTAGGTCCCCCGACACCACCCCACATCGCTTATCGGCGGTTTTTCCAGGATGATGACACTGTTATTGGCGAACGGCTGACGCAAAGGGCCTTGGATTTTAGGGGCTGGGATCAACCGGACTGGGCGGAGCGGGTGCGACGCTGGCCTGTGGGCAGAGTGCTCCCGTTGCCGCGACGGGCAGCGAGGCGCGCTCGGAGTATGCCGCCCACTCTGGCGGGCAGCGTTTCGAGCTGGTCCTGGATCAAGACCGTGCTGTGGGTCTGATACCACGCGGCAATCTCATCCTCCGACTTGAAGTCCGGGATCTCCGCCGCGGATTTCACATAGACCAGCCTCTTGCGGGTGCGGTGGTCGTTATTTCTTGCGGAAGAACCTTTTTTCATTTTCATCCATGTCGCGGGCCGTAATAGGCCACGCTCGATTATGTCCCAGATAGCGAAAGATTACCAGCAGGTATCGCCCGGATGCGGTTTGTCCCCAAGCTTCGTAAATTCCACCTCTGCCCCGCTTGAAGACCGGAGCGGAGCTCAACACGTCTTCTACCTCTTCCGGCGTCACGGCATGTTGAGCGATATGGTCAACACGTTCAAGCGTCCATTCAAGGTCGTCGATTCTCATGGGCAATCACACACGGTCATCATATACGTGCGTCGCGACTGAGAGAGCGGTGCAATCCCCGAGACGCTCATCGCCCCGGGGCGGCGATCACGTCGGTGAGGGGCACTCTCCGGCCTTTGGTCATGTTCTCGAAGAGATAGAGCCCGGTTTTTCCTCCCACGACGATGTCGAGGTCGCCGTCATGGTCGATGTCGGCGACGCACACTTGCATCCCCGCCCCCGTCCGCGTGCTGTAGTCGATGATATGGCGCCGCCAAGACAGCCCGTACTCGGTCTGGACTCTTTCATACCAATACACCCCGAGTGGCTCGTTGGCGCCTTTATCGTGCTCGTGCGCGTAGTAGCGCTTTCCCGTTACCAGTACCGGCTTGCCGTCGCCCTTGAGGTCAGCGATCGTTAAGGCGTGGGCCTGCGACCAGGCGTTGTCAATGACATGCTTCACCCAGATGCTGTTGCCCTGCTCGTCCTTCTTTTGTTCGTACCAGAAAATTCCGTAGTCGTGGGCCAGGGTGGTGACGAGGTCCGGCAAGCCGTCGCCGTTAACGTCCATCGTGTAGATGAATCCGGTATCTCCCAAGTTGAATTCGGGGTGGCCGCTCTCCGCGCTTAAAAACGCGTGGAAGACCCACTCGCCGTTGCGCGGGTCGGGAGGAGCTTCAAACCATCCCTTGGGAGTGATGATGTCCGTGCGCCCGTCGCCGTTCACGTCCCCGGCGCCGATGCCGTGCCCGTAGCTCCGGGGGCTGACAATGTGTCCGACCCAGTGCGCGTCCGGGCCTTTGCCCTCGATTTCGTACCAGGTCAGTGGGAATTTGCCGCTGCCGAATTGCGGCAAGAGTTGTTGAGGCTTGCCGGTGTTCAGGATATCCACCAAAAACGAGAATTCCACCGGCGAGCGCGTCTCAATGTCGTGCTTCACCCAGGGCTTGTTTGACTTGCCGGGGTTCTCCCACCAAGCCAGCGGGGTGCTCCAGTAGGAACTGGTCACCACATCGGGGTAGCCGTCACCATTTACGTCAATCGCCAGGTCGCCCAAGTCTTCCAGGTAACCGCCAATGAAGGGCAAGTCGCGAAAATGGTGCTTGATCCAACGCGGCCCATCCTTGCCCGGCGTGGTTTGTTCGTACCAATTCTCGCCGGAAATGATGTCGAGCTTGCCGTCGCGGTTCACATCGGCTACTTCGGCCGCTTCGCTTTGCCCCAGGTCGATAGTGTGCTTGTAAAAGGGAATTTCCTCTGAGCCCTGCGCGCTCACGCGGCCCGTAATCCAAAAGAGACAGGATAAGAGGGCCGCAAAGACGACAGAAAGCCCGAGAATGACGCCAGCCCGGCGGAGGATTAGAGTCGATCTGGTAACGAGGGAATGCATAAGAATCTCCTTGATGAATTCAACCTGCATGGCGGTGGGGGACAAAATGTCATTGAGTGCACCCTGAGCAATAGGTGTTATCCTTAGGCAATTGTGGATTATCCACAATGAGTTTGCCCCCTAGGGCCACTGCGTCGAGTGAAAGTATTTAATTACAGCGTTCCTCAATCCGCTCCTAACGAATCCCCAATTTGCGCGCCAGCCCTTTCGTGAAGTGCAGGCCCTGGCGGGCCAAGGCATCGCCCGAGGGCGCCAGGTCGCGCCAAATGGCGGCGGCTGCGGCCAGAGCGGGCTCCGGCTGGGCAAACGATTCAATGGTCAGCCAGCCATCGTAGCCAATTTCCTTGAGCGCCTTGAGAATACCCTTCCAATCGTTGTGCCCGGTTCCCGGAATGCCGCGATCGTTTTCGGAAATGTGAACGTGTCCCAAATCCTTGGCCACCGCGCGCAGGGCTTCGGCTGGATGCTGTTCCTCGATGTTCGAGTGAAAAGTGTCGAAGTGAATTTTCACGTTGGGCGCGCCTACGTCGTGCACCAGGCGAGCGGCGTCCTCGAGGGTATTGAGGAAGTAAGTCTCAAAGCGGTTCAGCGGCTCCAGGCATAGGCACACGTCGCGTTTCTGCGCGCGAGTGGCAGCAGCGCGAAGACCTTTAACTGCCCATTGCCACTCTTTTTTTGTGCGCCGGCTTCCGGTCATAACTCCCAGGCCGGCATACAAGGGGCCGCAGACTAAGCGCGCGCCCAGGTCCGCTGTCCGGTCAACACACTTCTTTAGGAACTCCACTCCGTGTGCGCGGGTGGCCGCATCGGAACTGACCAGGTTGGCACGTCGCGGCAGGACGCAGCACGTGGTGCGTTCCAATTGCAATCGATCGAGCGTGGCCCGGACCGCCGGAATGTCAGCGGGCTCGTCCGGAGAGAGGAAGAGTTCGACCCCGTCGAAGCCCCATTCCTTGATGCGCGCGAATAGAGGCTCCTGTTTCTCTCCCACCTGGGTGGTCCAAACCATGGTATTGACGCCGAATTTCATTGTGGTGAGTCCTTTCTCTGGCGCAGATTATACCCATGTAGGGGCGAGCGGCGCTCGCGCCCGGGCCGAACGCCGTTCGGCCCTACAAAACATCCCACGGCTTCCGGCGCTCTTCATTCAACATCTTATTGGCGTCGGCGTCATCGATGAACTGTTCGCTCTCGCTATTCCAGCGCAATTTCCGGCCAAGCCGCATTGAAATGTTGGCAATGATGCAAGCGCTGGTGGTGCGGTGCGTGGTTTCGATATCGGCGTTGGGCTTCTTCCGCGACCTTACGCAGTCCAGGAAATTGACCACGTGAGGCTGGTGCTGGGCTGTGCCATCGCCCTTTTCAATCTCCGTGGGGCCGAAGGTTTCCCACACATCGGTGGTGCGGCTGGGTGGCCAGATGGTATAGCCTTCGCGATTGATGAACAGCGTGCCATCCGTGCCGTAGAACTGTGTTCCATACGAATGTTCATCCGGCCCCCGTCCCAGGTGGAAGCAGAAGCGGGCCAGAAAGCCGGCGGAATTGAGCGGGCAGGGTGGGTACTCGTAAACGGCCTCCAGCGTGTCGGGGGTCTCGTAAATGCCCTGGCTGGCGTATCGGCTCCCGGAGCATGAGACCGACAGCGGTGCGTCCACTTGCATCGCCCAATGGACCACGTCCATCAAGTGCGGTCCCCAGTTGGTGGTTTCGCCGCCACCGGTTTCCCAAAATCCCGTGAATCCCCGACGGCTGCGATTGTAATGATGGTAAGGCGCCGGTCCGAGCCAGAAATCCCAATCGAATCCCGGGGGAGGATCGCTGTCGGGCGGAGGAGTTTGCTTCCGGTTCTCGCGCGTGAATCCCCCGCCATGGAGCCAGGCCTCGACAAAGGTGACCTTGCCGATCTTGCCGCCACGAATCATTTCCACGACTTTCTGGTAATGCTCGCCGGAGCGCTGCTGCGTGCCACACGTTACCACGCGGTTGTACTTGTTGGCCGCCTCCACCATCTTGCGGCCCTCGTAAATCGTGTGGGAAATGGGCTTTTCGACATACACATCCTTTCCCGCCTCACACGCCATGATCATAGGAATGCCGTGCCAGTGTTCTGGGGTGGCCACGATGACGACGTCAATGTCCTTGCGCTCCAGGATGCGGCGAAAGTCGCTGTAACCGACGGTCTTGCCCGGCGGCGTGCCGGTGGAATCGAGCGTCTGGGCAAGCGGCAGTGTGTAAACATCCGCGGCGGCGACGGCATCCACTTGCCCCGTGCGCATCATGGAGCTGAAATCAAACCGGCCCTGCCCGCCGGCGCCGATCAGGCCGATGCCGATGCGATCGTTGGCGCCCATAACGTTCCGACCGGCGGGGCCCGCCGAAAGGGCCAGGCTCGAAACACCCAGCGTCGTGGATTTGTGGAAATCCCGGCGCGTCATTCTGGATAAGTCCATAGGTAACCTCCTGATGATGTCTGAAAATGCAGTGCATCGTAGCACGGGCAGAGTCATTTTGGATTTTAGATTTTGGATTAGGACAATTCGAAATCGGTAATTTTGCTCGTCACTCGTCACTTTTCACTCATCACTGTCCTTAAACCACCAGCGTCGCCACGGGCACCGTGCTGCGTTCTCCGCCGATGACGACGATGCCGGAATCAGTCACGTCCCACCCGCGCGCGCGATCGGCGTCGTGATCGTGGCCGATCAGGGTGCCTTCGGGAACGCGGACGTTCTTATCCAGGATGGCGCGGCGCACCTTGGCGTGTCGGCCGATGTCGCAGTTGTCCATGATGACGCAGCCTTCCACCAGGGCGCTGGCGTGGACGCGTACGCCGCGCCCGAGGATGGAGTTGCGCACCACACCTCCGGAGAGAATGCATCCGCCGGAAACGATGCTGTCGATGGCCTCGCCGCGGCGATGGGCCTCGTCGAAGGTAAACTTGGCGGGCGGGTCGGGGTAGCTGGTACTGCGCAGCGGCCACTGGCGATTGTAGAGGTTGAGCTCGGGCTTGACGGAGCGCAACTCCATATTGGCTTCGTAGTAGGCGTCGATGGTGCCGACATCGCGCCAGTAGGGAATGGAGTCTTCGGCCTCGCCAGGGATGCGGTTGGTTTGGAAGTTGTAAGCGTAGATGGGGGCGTGGCCGGCGAGCTTGGGCAGAATATCCTTGCCGAAATCGTGGTGGCTGCCGGGTTCATTCGCGTCGGCTTGGAGCAGATCCACAAGCGCGCGCTTGGTAAAGATGTAGTTGCCCATGGAGGCGTAGACGTGGCTGGGATCGCCGGGCAGGGTGGGCGCATGGGGGTTCTTTTCGTGAAAGGCCATGATGCGTCCGTCCTCGTTGGCCTCAATGACGCCGAATTCGTCGGCATGCTTTCGGGGCACGGGGATAGCGGCAACGGTCACTTCCGCGTGCTTGGCCATGTGGAAATCGATCATGCTGGCGACGTTCATCCGGTAGATGTGATCGGCGCCGAAAACGGCCACCACATGCGGGTCGGACTGCTCGACAAGGTTGAGGTTCTGCAAGATGGCGTTGGCGGTCCCCTGGTACCAGGTTCCGTCCTCCGAACGCATCTGTGCCGGTACGGGGATAATGAAGTGATCCTTCAGTACTCCGCTGAACTGCCATCCCTCGCTCAGATGCTGGAGCAGCGACTGGCTGCGGAACTGGGTGAGCACGTAGATCGAGCTGATTCCGGAGTTGATGAAATTGCTGAGGACGAAATCGATGATCCGGTATTGGCCTCCGAAAGGGACCGCCGGCTTGGCGCGTTCTCGAGTGAGGGGAAAGAGCCGGGTTCCCTTGCCGCCGGCAAGGACGAGGCCCAACACGCGAATGTGCATGGCCCCTTCCCCGGCCAAAACAGGTTCTTGATCGGCGATTTTCTTCTTAGGCAATCCGTGCTCCGAAGACAGTGGATTTTATCAGAGCCAATCCTTGTGGGGGCAACACACCCCAACTGTCGCGCCACTCGGACGGCTACCACACGCGGCACATCTTTTGCCGAACCATCGGCTGGCCGGGCTTGCAGCCGAACGCCCGCTGGAACTGGGGCAGGTCGGAAACGATGCCGTTGACGCGGTACTTGCCGGGTGAGTGCGGATCGGTCATGGCGTGCATGCGCAGGTCCTCCGGCCGGTCGTTCTCGCAAGCCCACTGCGAGTACCCGATGAAGAACCGCTGATCGGGGCTGAAGCCGTCGATGGGCTTCAGATCCTGTCCCTCGGTTGCCTTCTTCCACGCGACGTAGGCGAGCAAGGTGCCGCCCAGGTCGGCCACATCTTCCCCGCTGGTCAGCTTGCTGTTGATGTGGATATCGTCCACCACGATGTATTGCGCGTACTGATCCTGCACGCAGGCGATGCGTTCGTCGAACTGGACGGCGTCTTGCTTCGTCCACCAGTCGCGCAGATTGCCCCGGGCATCGAACTTGCGCCCTTCGTCGTCAAAGCCGTGGGTCAACTCGTGGCCGATCGTTCCTCCGGTGTTGCCGTAGTTGGGCGCGTCATCCATCCTGGGGTCAAACAAAGGCGGTTGCAGAACGCCGGCGGGGAAATTGATGTCGTTCATCTGCGCATCGTAATAAGCGTTCACCGTGGGCGGAGTCATTCCCCACTCGCCGCGATCCACGGGTTTGCCGATCTTCGCCAGTTCCCGCTTCGATTCAAAGATGGCGCTGCGGCGCACGTTGCCGGCGAAATCACCGCGCACGATCTCGAGCGAGGTGTAATCGCGCCACTTGTCGGGATAGCCGATCTTGTTGACGATGGTGTGCAGCTTGTCGAGCGCCTGCTGTCGGGTTTCCGGGCTCATCCACGGCAGGTCTTTCAGGTCGTCCTCCATGGCCGCTTCGATCTCGCGGGTCATCTTCACGGTGCGGGCTTTGACGTCGGGGCCGAAGGTCTTGGCCACAAACACCTGCCCCATCGCCTCACCCAGGTTGCGGTCGACCAACCGCACGCACCGCTTCCACCGCGGTTCCATCACAGCCACGCCCCGCAGCGTGTGGCTGTAGAATTCAAAGTTTTCCTTTTGAAAGTTCATGGAGAGATACGGAGCCCAGGCGTGCGCCAGATGCCAGCGCAGATAGGTCTTCCAGTCGTCCAGGCTTTCGCTCTGGATCAAACGGTCCACTTCCCGGTAGAACTCCGGTTCGGTGACGTTGAAAGTTTGGACGCTCGCCAGGCCTTGTGTGTCCAGGTAGGCGTCCCAGTCGAAATCCGGGGTGAGAGCCTTCAACTGCACACGGCCCATTTTGTGGAACAGGTTGTAAGGGTCGCGCTTCTCGACCCGCGTCAGGGATTTCTGCGCCAGCGCCGTTTCAATCGCCATCACGGTTTTGGCTTCGCTGGCAGCCGTGGCAGCGGGGTCGCCCATCAACACGAACATCCTCTGCATGTGTCCTGCATACTGGTCGCGAATGCGCTGCGATTTGGGATCGGTCTTGGTGTAGTAATCGCGGTCCGGAAGGCCCAGGCCGCCGGCGTGAGCGAAGGCAATCACCTGCGTCGCGTCCGCGAAATCTTGGTCCGAACCGAAGCCGAACAGCGTCCCGCCCCGCAGGGCCAGATGCTCGTGGCCGAGGTACTTTCCCAGCTCGGACTTCGACTTCAGCGCGGCAATCTCTCCCAAGCCTGTTTGCAGGGGAGCAGCCCCGAGCTTCTCGATGGCGGGTTCATCCATGCACGCCTGAAAAAAGTCGCCAATCTTCTGCTCGGAGGCGTTGCGGGGCCGGCCCGGGTCGGAGGCCTCCTCCAGAATGCCCCACAGGAACTGCTGGTTCTCGTCGGCGAGTTTGTGGTACACGCTCCAACTCGCCTGGTCGGGCGGAATCGGGTTGTTCTTCATCCAACCACCGCAGACGTACTGGTAAAAGTCGACGCAAGGGTCGGCAGTCCTGTCCATCGAGTCGAGATTGAGGCTGGGCTCGTAAGGCAGGGATTGGAGCGGATGCTTCTCCGCCTGTGACGTCGTGCCACCGGACGGCGAAGTCTGGAGGCTTTCACCGCCAGGGGTGGATTGGGGTTGAATCTGGGCAAGAACCAAAATGGCAAACGCGAGCAGGGCAAGCCACAGTCGGGATCGAGTCATGGAACCTCCATAAGTTTTCGTTTTCGCTTCCCAGCCGAGCGATAATGTACACCTCGCCGCCAGAGGACGCAACGCTCACGCCCGCCTTTCTGCCTTGGCACTTAGCTCGTCACTCGCCACTAGCCTTGCGGTTTCATATGACCACATTTGTGGTATTATTTGACCATATGTTTGAACTGCGTTCCAAGGCGCGCCAGCGGTTATTGGCGTATTACTTCACCAACCCTGCGGCCCGCCACCATCTACGGGATCTGGCGGATCGCCTGAGCATTGACCCCTCCAACCTATCGCGAGACCTGCGACGTTTGGAACGCGATGGACTTTTTCGGTCGGAAGTGAGTGGCCGCCAGAAGTATTTTCAGCTCAACCGGGGGTATCCCCTCTTCCGTGAGGTCCGCAGCATCGTTGAGAAAACTATCGGTGCGGTGCCTTTGATTGCACAAACCCTCAAAACCGTGGCAGGCATCGAGGAAGCCTATCTCTATGGGTCGTTTGCGCGGAACCAGCAAGATGCCGCCAGCGACATCGATGTGCTCGTGATTGGGACCCCTCCTGGCGAAAGTTTAGCGGAAGCCATGCGGAAGCTAGAGCGGCAACTCGGGCGGGAAGTTAATTATACGGTCTTATCGCGAAGGGAATTCGAGTCGCGCCGCGCTCGCAAGGATGCTTTCCTTGAAAGTGTATGGCACCATAAGCATGTTTCACTCGTAGCTCCACATGAAAAAACTCAGGCCGCACAAGCTTGATTGGGCGCAAATCGAGCGCTTCCTCGCGAGCGCCGACAGGAAACTGGCCACGGCGCATAAGATCCTGGCGTTTGATGAGGAGGCGTGCCTTCAACAAGCTTACGAAGCAATGCTCAGGGCAGCATTGGGATTCATGTTCAGCCACGGCTTTCGGGCAAGAAGCCAACCCGGCCATCACATCGCCATTATCGAATTCGTTCGGGCGCGAATTGACGCCAAGCACTCTGGCTTGGTCACCGTCTTCGACCGCCTCCGGCGAAAGCGCAATGTCGCTCTTTATGACGACACCGGATTCGTTTCGCATCACGAAGCAGAGGAGGCCCTGGAATCTGCCCACGAATTCATAGACGTCATCCGCGCCGACATCACGGCAAGAAAACCTTGATCTGAGGAAACACGAGATCTCAGCAGACGGTGGCTTACATAACACTTGCTCCACATAGCGGGTGGTAGGGGAATTGACAGGTTTGAAGGGGAGGTGCCAGGTCATAAAAACGTGCACGATTCAGGATGGATTTCGTAGTGAAAGTAGGTTCGTTCGACGAGCAGTCCGGGACTATCCAATTCACCCTGGAGCCTGACCCTTAACAATTTCACGCAAAGACGCCAAGGCGCAAGGACCGCAATGAATAAGTGCTATCTTTGCGCCTCCGCGTCTTTGCGCCTTTGCGTGAAATGCTTCTGCGAGTCCAAGAATGACTCCACAGCATCTTGCGCCACCGGCTTCGACATTTCACCCGCTGATCGGACTGGCGCGACAATAAAGCCAACTTAACGGCTCCCTGCTCCCCGATTTCCGGAGTCCGAGGGAGTCCATCGGAGTCCACGAATCGGACCGCAAATCGGACATCCTGGACCGGGGGGGAATTAGCGAGAGCGGAAATTGCGCGAAGCCCCTTCCTACCGGTAGGAAATTGTGGCAACTTTTTGTAAATTTTTGTCCTACCCGTAGGAATTCCGCCCACACTTCACTCGAGGATGGTATGGTTAATGCTAAGCTAGTGGCTGGAGGCTATTTTTGCAGTGAAATCGCGCAGCCAAGGAAATAAGGATCGCCACACGGCGGCAGGCTGGGGCGGAGATCAGACGCCATTACGCGGCTTGACTACGGGTGCGGTGCATGGGCAATTTGTCCATGAAAATCAAACCGGAAGGCCGCACACAAGAAAATATCGAAAATGAAGAGTGCTCCCAATATGTTGCTGAAAAGAAAAGGGCATGAAATAGACAAAATGCCGCATGCCAACATCTTCATGAAAATAAACGGCTTATAGTTATTTATATAACTCATTTAAAATGAAATAGATAAATGTAATCAGAGGCCTCAGAACCACAAAACCCCCTCAAAGTTTCGCCATCCCAATATCTTACAGAAAATAAATAACTTACACGGACACAAATCACCACACACCAGCTGGATGCCAATATGTTTATGAAAGGAAATGGCTTAAGGAAGGTTTCAGGTGCCAGGTGTCAGGTCTCAACGTGGGGCCGAGCGCCGCTCGGCCCCACTTGCACGTCACTTGTCACTCGTCACTCGCCAATGCCCTTAACTCTTGTTTCCCGAGTGCAGGCCGCACTCTTTCTTGGTGGCTTCTTCCCACCACCAACGCCCTTCGCGCTCGTGCTGGCCGGGCAGAACGGCTCGTGTGCAGGGTTCGCATCCGATGGAGATGAACCCCCGCTGGTGCAGCGGGTTGTAGGGGACGTCATTCTCGCGGATGTAGTCCCAAACCTGCTTGGAACTCCAATTGGCCAGGGGGTTGAACTTCACCAGCTCATGTGCCGGGGTTGAGAAGGTCAGGTCAGCTTGCACGACGGGGACGGCCGCGCGGGTGGAGGGACTCTGGTCGCGGCGTTGTCCCGTGACCCAGGCGCTCAGGGTGTTGAGCGCGCGCCGCAACGGTTCCACTTTGCGGACGCCGCAGCACTCCTGGTGCCCATCCTGGTAAAACGAGAAGAGGCCCTTTTCTCGCACCAGTTTCTCCACCGCTTCCGGCCGGGGGAAGAAGACTTCGATGGGGATCTGGTACCGCTCCCGAAGCTGGTCGAGGAAACGCAACGTCTCCGGATGGAGCCGTCCCGTGTCGAGCGAGAAGACGCGGAACTGGGCTCCCAGCTTCACCGCTAGGTCTACCAGTACCACGTCCTCCGCACCGCTGAAGCTGATGCCGACGCTGGGCGAAAACATCTCAAACGCCAGAGCCAGGATCTCGCGCGGATGCCGCCGCGCATAGGTTTCGGCCAGTTCGGCCAGTTCGTCTAAGTTTGCAACCTCAAGTGGCATAGTTATCGTGTTCCTTTCGAGTTGTAGGTAATAGAAGGAGTCAGGAGTCAGAATCGAAAACCGAAACTCGGTTCGGGTCCCATGAGTTTCAAAGTTCGCTTTCGAGTTTCGGAACTTCCCTGATTCCTAAATCCCTGATCCTGACTCCTGAATTCCGACTCCTGACTTCTGTCTCCTGACTCCTTCAGTCACCCCACCAGCAGTCGGGTTCCCAAGGAGAAATAGAGAATCGTGAACAGCCAACTGAAATACCGCTCGGGAATAATGCGGGTCAACCGGCTGCCTAAAACCACGCCGGGCAATGATCCCACCACAATGTGCAAGAACAGGCCGCTATCGAAGTGGCCCATCCGCACATGGAGCGAGCCCGCCAGGGCCATGGTGGCGAGCCCATAGAGGATGTCGGTTCCCACCAGTTCGCCGAGGGGGTAGGGCGTGAGGAGCAGCAGGAAGATCATCAGCAAGCTCCCGCTGCCGATCGAGGTCAGCGCCACCAGGAATCCCACCAGCGCGCCCACCGCCATCAACTTCACCCGCGCGCTTCTCGCCGGAGCGTCAACCCAAGTCCTAGGAGGTTTGATCTTTCCCAGCCGGACGAGCGGCAACAGGAAGGCCACGCAGAACAGCGTTACTCCCAGCACCAGACGGAGGAGATGGTCCAGTTCGCTTTCGATTATCTTTGACTTCAAGAAGCTGAGCAGCAGAATCCCGCCGATCGTGCCCGGCACCGTCCCGACAATCAGGAACGTGGCGAGACGCCAACGCACTTGGCCCAGCCGGCGGTGTTCAAACACCCCCAGCAACTTGGTGAAAGCGCCGTTGACGATGTCCGTTCCGATCAAGGTAACGGCGGGAAAAGGCGTCAGCACCATCAACAGCGGCGTGAGCAGCACCCCCCCGCCCGTGCCGGTCAGCCCAATCAGTACTCCCGTAATGAATCCAATGGCCGTTATCAACATGGCGATTCTGCGATCCTTCTGGCCCGTCGCCCCCCGGTAGAGCGGCTTGATCTCCCTCTCCAAAAAAGTTGCGTAAAAGCAAAAACGCCCGCTGCGGTAATTCCGTCAGCGGGCGTCTCAGGTCCTAAACTTGCTGTTAGTGCGTCTTACAAATCCCTATTCCCTGAGGATAGAACACCGCTGGCGGATGGCGTACAACAACACATCTGCCGCGCGTCAATGCTCCTCACGGAATGGAGATTCGTGGTCATCGGTTCGAGAAGAAGCAGCCTACCACGATGGCGGGACTGCGTCAATATTTTTGTGAGTGGAGGTTGTGAGTGGAAGGGGCCTTCCATCTCCCGAGCGTTTCCCCTATCATCGGCTTTGTTGTCTTCTTTGATGAAGCTGCGGTGATCCTGGCGCGGATGGCCGCGCGGGGCGCCTCGCTTTCCAAGCTTTTTCCCTGGAAATCCCGCGGCGCCCGCAACGGCCATAAGAAGGAGTGGAAATGGCAACCTTGGGCCTGATCGAATATTCGGAAGCCAGCGCGGAAGTTCGCGCTGTCTATGATGACATCATGACGACGCGAAAGACGGATCGCGTCAACAATTTCTGGAAGGCGATTGCCCACGACCCTGCCACGCTACGGCGCACCTGGGAAAGCGTGAAGCAGATCATGGGCACCGGCGCTCTGGACCCGCTCACCAAGGAGATGATTTACGTGGCCGTGAGCGCCACCAATCAGTGCGGGTATTGCATCGCCTCACACACCGCCGCCGCCCGCAAAGCCGGCATGACCGATTCCATGTTTGCGGAACTCATGGCCGTGGTGGGGATGGCCAACGAAACCAACCGCCTGGCCAGTGGCTACCAAGTGGAGATTGACGAGCAGTTCAAGGCGTAGCGCCGGTAACAGCTCTCTGCATTTCCCCTTCTGCCGACTGTCTTTATGCGGCAGGCTTCTCTCCGAAGTGCCGCCAGTGATGTTCAATCGCTTCCAGGGTGCGGCCTTTGGTCTCCGGAACAAAAACCCAACAAAAGATGAAGGCTACCACGCAGAGGAAAGCATAAATCCAGAAGGTTGCCGCCAGACCTGCGGCGCGAATGAGCGATAAGAAGGTTGCCGTCACGACCCAGTTTGTTCCCCAAACCGTGAGGGTCGCCAGCGACATGGCTTTACCGCGAATTTTGGTGGGGTAAATCTCCGAGATCAGCAGCCACATGACCGGGCCCAGGCCGATGCCAAAGGAAATGATGTAGGCGATGACCTCGTAAAACACCACCATGCTCCCAGCCTTCTGGTAAAACGCCACGCCCATCAACGTCAGCGCCACGCCCATTCCTGCCGTGCTCAGCAGGAGCAAGAACCGCCGGCCCAGGCGATCGACCAGGACAATGGAGACTACCGTGATGAGGACGTTGGCTACCCCAATGATGGCCGCGGCCAGAATGGCAGCCTTTGCCGAGGGAAAACCCGCCATGCGCAGGATGGTGGGGGCATAATAAATGATCGTATTGATGCCAGTGATCTGTTGAAAGATGGCAAGACCTATTCCCACTAATACCGCCAGGCGGAAACCCGGCTGTAACAGAATGCCAAACCCTTCCTGCTCCTCCTGCAAAGCACTTTCCACCTCCGCCAACTCCGCTTCCGCTTCATCACCCCTACCCAGGCGGTGGAAATTTTCGAGCGCCCGATCGCGAAATCCTTTGCGCGCGAGCCAGCGCGGGCTTTCCGGCAGAAAGATCATACCGACCAACAAGACGAGGGCAGGCAGCACGGCGCTGGCGAACATCCAACGCCAACTCTCGGAAGCTGCAAAGGCGTAATCAACGAAGTAAGCCACGCCGATGCCCACGGTAATGGCGAGTTGATTGAGCGAAACCAACGCCCCGCGAATCCGCGCCGGCGACATCTCCGCGATGTAGAGCGGCACCGCCAGTGACGCCATTCCGATGCACGCGCCGACAAAGAAGCGCGCCACCGAAAATGACACCAGTCCGACGGCCAGCGCGCTCAGGACGGAAAACAGGCCGAAGCCCAGGGCCGTGACCAGCAGCATCCAGCGACGCCCCCAACGATCCGTGCAGTAACCCGCCGAGGCCGATCCCACCAGCGCACCCGCCAGCGCGATCCCCACGGCGAATTCCAGTTGTACGTCCGAAAGGTGGAAGTCCGCGCGCAGGAAAAGCATCGCGCCGGAAATCACGCTGGTGTCAAACCCAAATAACAACCCGCCCAAAGCCGCGACCACTGCGGTGAGTATGACGGTGGCGCGGCTGGAAGCAGAACCTTGCGATGAGTGTTGTTTCATTGATTCCCCTGAAAGCAATCAAATCGCCCCGATGAGTTTTCATGCAAATTCATCTGGCGCGAGCAGTTTACCGGAAAAACGCCCGCGACGTTGATTTGATACGCGGGGGCGCTCCCGCGAGGATGAAATTCTCCAAATGATGGGAAACTAGGGGAGCGGGCCTCGCGCACCCGCCTCGATGGGGCGGGGTCAACGGGTTTTCCTGCCCTCG
The DNA here is from genome assembly GCA_049522495.1 of Terriglobia bacterium. Lineage (GTDB taxonomy): Bacteria > Acidobacteriota > Terriglobia > UBA7540 > UBA7540 > Bog-366. Next base: position 53,492 of record JBEKNU010000001.1, on the reverse strand, counting down.
GTACTTTTTTCATACTAGAATAACCTCTCGTATGGAATTTACCTTTCCCCCGACTTCGTATGGGCGCGATAAGTGCTTACGTGCCAAGCCACTGACTTTTGGAAGAGAGTTTGCATCAAACACAATATGTTCAAAACGCTTCAGCACTTGATGGGAGACCGGAAACATGCGCAAACATGCCACGCTGTACCTCATGATGACCCTGGCGCTGTCCTTCTCCGCGCGCGCAAGTTCGAATCGTGAAGACGACGTTCACCGCATCGAGGATTCCGCCCAGATCTTTGAGGAAATCATGGGAGCCCCGGACAAGGCCATTCCCCAGGACTTACTGGGATCGGCGCAGTGCATTGCCATCATTCCTGCGGAAAAGAAGTTGGCTTTCGTGGTCGGCGGCAACTACGGAAAAGGTTTGGTGACTTGCCGCGCCCCCAAAAGCTGGAGCGCGCCGGTGTTCCTAACCGTGAGCGGAGGGAGCGTCGGCTTCCAGATTGGCGGCTCCTCCACGGATTTCATCCTGGTATTCCGCGGGCGCAGGGGATTGCAAATGCTTTTGAGCGACAAATTTAGAATCGGCGGCGACGTCTCCGCCGCCGCGGGACCGGTGGGGAGGAGCGCGTCGGCCGGCACGGATATTGCGATGCACGCTGAAATCCTCACCTATTCGCGCAGCCGGGGAGCCTTTGCCGGGATCAGCTTAAGCGGCGCTGTCGTGCAGCCGGATGATACCGGCAACCAGGCCATGTACGGCCAAACTGCCAACCGGGAAAATATCCTCGATGGAAAGGTGGCCATTCCGGCAGAAGCCATGGTTTTGGTGCAGGCAGTCAGCAGAGCAACTCGCACGCCGGTTCCTGACAACCCACCCACCCCTCCGGCCGGCAACACGGCCCCCTGAGCGGTGACAAGTGACGAGTTATAAGCAAGACTGCCGTCTTGCCCTTGCTCGTCACTCGCCACTTGTTACTTGTCACTGCTCTTGAGCCCTTCAATGATCCGTTGGAAGGCCACCATTCCAGGATCGTCCTTGCCAACACTTTTTTCGCCAAAAATCCGTGCGCGCCCTTGACGCGCCGGTTGATTGCGGAAGCGATCGAGACATTTGCCCACTGCTTGGTCGGCGGCAGCAACCAGCGCGCCCGGGTCGTCGATTCCCTCTGTGGCAGCGCGCGCCGCCTCCAACGCGTCGAGGACGGTTTTCTCCCCCAATTTCCCCCCACTGCGCTGCGCCATCGCCTGCAAGGCATGCGCCAGCAGCGGCGAGACCTCGAGCCACGGAATTTCCGTGCGTCCCTTCGTAGCTTTTGCCGCGCTCATCAACCCCGTCGCCAGCAGCGTGCCGTAAGTCGAGCCCGAAAGCTTGGTGAAGGCTTGCGCGCACTTCAGCAGCGCCATGCCCACATCATCGGGAAGATGGGGCAACTCGGACGCCATGGCGCGGGTACCGCGCACCATGGTGACACCCAAGTCGCCGTCGCCAAGCTGTGCATCGAGCGCGTTTAATTCGTCAGAGCATGACTCCATCTTGGCGGCGATGCGCGCCAGCGCGTCGCGCAGGACGGCAGTGGTAAGGGCAGCAGGCATAGGGGTTCTTTATCAATTCAATGAAAGAGGATACTGCCAACATTTTCAGCGAACGGTGAGAAATGGGCAATCGCACGGAGCCTTGAGCAGGGCTTCCAACACCGCGTCGAGTTTGCAAATCGTCAGGGACATGCCGGCCATTTCCATGGAGGTTGCGTAACGGCCCACCAGGGGCATGACGATTCCGACGCCCAGGCCGGTGAGTTTACGGGCCACAAACCGGTACACGATGTAAAGCTCTTCCGGCGGCGTTGCGCCCAAGCTGTTCACCAGTATTGAAACACGGTCTCCGGATCGCAGGGGCATGTCGGCCAGCAGAAGAGAGAGCATTTCTTCCGCGATGGCGTCGGCGGGCCGCATGGGACCGCGGCGCACTCCCGGCTCGCCGTGAATCCCCATGCCGATTTCCATTTCCGTCTCGCTGATTTCAAAAGTAGGGCGTCCCACCGCCGGCACCGTACAGGGCGTCAGCGCCACCCCCACCGAGCGGCAGGCATCCGCGGCTTTCTGGGCGACGGCAGTCACCTCCGGGAGCGTCGCGCGTTGGTCAGCCTTGGCGCCCGCGATTTTATAAGCGTACACCAAGCCTGCCACGCCTCGCCGCTTCGAGCGCTCCGCCAGCGGGGCGCTGGCCACGTCGTCCGCCACGCGCACGGTGGTGGTGGCGATGTCTTCCATCTCCACCATCTCCCCGGCCATATCGAAATTCATGTTGTCGCCGCCGTAGTTCCCGTACAAGCGCAGCACTCCGGCGCCCCCGTGCGCGGCGCGAATGGCTTCCGCAACCTGGTCGACCGCCGGGGAAGAGAACACGTCGCCAATCGCGCAGGCATCCAGCAAGCCCTTGCCGACGTACCCCGTGAAGACCGGCAAGTGCCCGGAGCCGCCGCCGGAGACGATTCCCACTTTGCCACTCACCGGCCCGTCCGCACGCACGATGACGCGGCCTGCTGTCCCCGTCTGTTTGTAATAGTGCGGATGCGCCAAGCACAAACCCTCCAGCATCTCGTCGACGTAGGCAAAAGGTTCATTGAGGATTTTTTTCATCGACTTCTCCGCGAGCATGGAACGTTCTTTCGCAACCTTCTACACAATCTCTTCCTTATGCTCGTCCCAACTCACAGTTCGACCTTGCCGGTAAGAATCCACGGCCATCCGGCAGGCGACAGCAGAGCGGAACCCCAGTTCGAAGGGGCAGTTGGGTTCTTTGCGGCTGCGCACGCAGTCAAAGAAATTCTGCATGTGCATAAAGCTGACCTCGTTGTAGCCAACGATGTCCGGAGCGTGGCCGGGCGCTTCGCCTAAATTGGGGGCCACTGACTTATTTTCCTGGGGAACAAAGCGAACGTTAAAGCTTTCGTCGCGGAGAATTGTCCCCTTGTTGCCGAGCACCTCGTCATAACCCGCGCCCATCAGGTTGTTGCCGAACATGGAGTTCCACGTAAACAGGATCTTCTCCCGCTGAATCATGGACACGTCCATGGTGTCGGGCACTTGCATGTCCGGCGAAATGTAGTTGGCCCCCACCATCGTAACCTTCTGGGGAATCTTCAGGTCGAGAAGCTTGAACCAGAACCCCACCTGGTGGATCATGTTTTCGTAAACGTTTCCCCCGGAGTAGTCCCAGAAGAAGCGCCAGTTGATCAGGCGGTTGGGGTCAAAGGGATGCTCGTTCGCCTCTCCCTCAAAAGCTTTCCAGTCCACGTGCTGAAGGTCGCAATCGGCGGGAACGGGGCGCTTCCAGCCGCCATAAGGAGCGTTGCGGTAGTGGAAGGTGTGAAGTTGCGTGATCTGGCCGATGTGCTCGGGCTGCAAGTATTCGCGCACCTGCGCGACGGCGGGCGAACTGGTGGATTGGATGCCTACCTGCACAACACGCCCGGAACCCTCCAGCGCTTTGCGCATGCGCTTGGCGTGGTCGGGATTGAACGCCATGGTCTTTTCCTGATAAACGTCCTTGCCCGCCTGAATGGCCGGGACGAAATTCAGCGCGTGCAAGTGCTGAGGCGTGGCAATCAGCACCGCGTCGATTTCTTTGTCATCAAGCAGCTTGCGGAAATCACGATAGGTCTTGAGTGCGGGGAGGTGCTCCTTCAGCTCATCCAGGCGGCGCGTGTAAACGTCCGCCAGCGCCACGCCCTCCACGTTGGGGCATTTTAACGCAGCTTTGAAAATTTGCGTCCCGCGTCCGCCTGCTCCGATCAGCCCAATGCGGATGCGGTCATTGGCTCCCAGCACGCGGCTGGAGGGGAAAAGTCCGTAGGCCGCCAGAGCGGCGGACCCACCCAGAGTTTTCTGCATAAATGCGCGTCGACTTGACATACCAAAATTCCTCCTGCTCCCTTTGATTTTCCTTGGTCTATTCTAACAAATTGAGAGGTAATTTCCTCAAACCCCTCCTTCCGGTTTCCCTCCCAGACGCACGCGTGCGTCGACGGCGCGGAAGGCCGCAGCCTGGGGAAAGACCATCAGAGGGTTGATCTCAATTTCCGTAATCTCCGGCATGTCCTCCGCGAGTTGTGAAAACCTTTGCAGAACTTCCGCAAGCGCGTCGAAATCTACCGGAGCTTCTCCGCGCACACCTTGCAGCAGCCCGTAGCCGCGAATCTGCCGAATCATCTCGTGCGCCTCGAGATCGGTGAGCGGCGGGACACGGAAAACCACGTCCTTCACCGTCTCCACGTATATGCCTCCCAGCCCGAACATCACCAGCGGGCCATACGTGGGGTCGTGCATCATGCCCACTATCACTTCGCGGCCGCCGCGCACGTATTCCTGAATCAGGAAGCCCAGCCCGCCCGCGGCGTTCCCTCGATGGCGGGTCACGGACTCGGTCATCTTTTGCGCGGCTTCCAATAATTCTTCCGGGCCACGGATATCCACGAGCACGCCACCCACGTCCATCTTATGAACCAAATCCGGCGCGACCGCTTTCAGGACGACCGGGTAGCGAAGCGCTTTGGCCGCGCGTTCAATCTCTTCCCGGTTCGCGGCGGGGACGGACTTCGCCACAGGAATTCCGTAATACCCGATCAAGCGCAAGCTTTCCTCCGCTGTCAATTGCCGCCGGCCCTGTTGGCGAACTTCTTGGATCAACTCTTCCGCCGCGCCACTGCGAACCTCGAAACGCTTCAATTCGCCCACCGGCTTTTCGCGCCATACACGATAGCGATCGAGGGCCGCGAGGGCGCTCACCGCCGACTCCGGGAAAATGTACAGGGCCATATGGTTGGGATGATCGCGGTTCAGCTCCATAAAGAACTCATCTGTCGCCATGATGACTCCCACCACCGGCTTGAGGTATTTGTGCCGCAATTGTTCCAAGCCCAGGACGATGTCCATGGCGTTGATCATCATGGGAGGAACAAAAACCACCAGCAGCATGTCGATGCCATCGTCTTCCAGCAGTATTCGCGCGCAGGCATCGTACTTGCTGTGATCCGATCGGGGAGTCATGTCCACGGGATTCTGGATACTGGCCTCGGGAGGAAGCAAGCGGCGGAGCTCGTGGCGGGTGCGTTCGGAGAAATTCGCCATGCTCAGGCCATGGGCGATGGCCGTATCGGTGGCCATGATGGCGGGGCCGCCGGCATTGGTGAGAATGCCCAGGCGGTTGCCCCGCGGCAAGGGATTCTTGGAGAAAGCCAGCGCCAGGTCAAATAATTCCTCCACGGTGTTCACGGGGACCACGCCACACTGCTCCATCAGGGCGCCGGTGGCAATGTCGAGTCCCTGGCGCGCCGCCAGTGCTCCGGTGTGCGACGTCGCGGCGCGCGCGCCCGCTTCCGTGCGGCCGGACTTCACCACCAGCAGGGGCTTGCGCTTTGAAATCCTCCGGCAGATTTGCATAAAGCGCCTGGCATTCCCGAACGACTCGAGATACATCAAAATCAAATCGGTCTGCGGATCATCTTCCCAATACTGCAAGAGATCGTTGCCGGAGACGTTGGTCTTGTTGCCCATGCTTACAAAATAGGAAAACCCGATGTCGAGCTGCCGCGCAATGTTCAGGATGGCGATGCCCAACGCGCCGCTCTGCGACATGAAGGCAATGCGCCCCGTCAGCGGCAGGGTGGGGGCAAAGGTGGCATCCATGCGGACCGCCGGGTCGGTATTGATAACCCCCATGCAATTCGGCCCGATCATGCGCATCCCGTATTGCCGGACCCGCTCGCCCAATTGGGCTTCGATCCTTTTCCCTTCGTCGCCGGTTTCGGAAAAGCCCGCAGTGATGACCACCAGGCCCATCACTCCCTTCTTCCCACAGTCATCGATGACGCTCGGCACCTCGTCGCGCGGCACGACGATGATGGCAAGGTCCACCGGATCGGGAATCGATGACACGTTCGGGAAAGCCTTTATGGAGTGAATAAAGTCCGCTTTGGGGTTTACCGGGAAGAGCTTGCCGTGGAAATCGAACTCGATGAGCTGGTGCAGGATTTCGCGGCCGATGGATCCCTCGCGGCGCGAGGCGCCCACCACGGCGATGGATTTGGGTTTCAGGATTGCGTCAAGGGGATTCACGGAAGTTCCTTCTTCCTATGGGGATTGCGCCAGTAATTCGGCGCGAACATTTTTCAAGACATACAGGGCACGCTCGACCCCCACCTCGCCGGTAAGAATGGGGTCCTCATTTTCGATGCTGAAGATTCCCTGGTAATCCGCATCCATGTAAGCCTTCACGACGTCCTTCCAGAGTTGAGCCCCGTGGCCATAGCCGACCGCGCGAAAGTAGACGGAGCCCTCCGTCCCCTTTGCCGGGTTCTCGGAGAAGTTCAGCACCCCGGTTCGCGCGGCAAGCTCCTTGACGATCAAGGTATCTTTCATGTGCGCGTGAAAGAGCGCACCTTGCTTGCCGAGGAAACGAATGGTCTCGATCGGATCGCAGCCTTGCCAAAACAGGTGACTAAGGTCGCAGTTGGCCCCGATTTCCTCCCCCACGGCCTCACGCAGCTTGACCAGCGTGTGTGGGTTGTACACCACGAAGTTGGGATGCATCTCCAGGGCGATTCTGCGAATTCCGTGTTCGCGCGCGAACTTTGCTGCCTGTTGCCAATAGGGAATCACCCTTTCCGACCACTGATACTTCAGCATCTCATTCACTTCCGGAGGCCAACGGTAGGTAATCCAATTGGGCGTCTTATCCGCGGGCGATCCGCCCGGGCAGCCGGAGAATCCCACGACGACCGGCACTTCCAAGCGCTCGGCTAAGAGTACACCGTTGCGGAGAAACTGGTCGTCGCGCGCGGCAATCACCGGGTCTGGGTGAAGGGGATTGCCATGAACGCTGAAGGCGCCCACCTGAATGTTGCGGTCTGCGAATTTCTTTTTCCAGGCCCGGGCCTTCGCCGGGTCGGCGAGAAGCTCCGCAGTCGGGCAGTGTTTCGAGCCGGGCAACCCCTTGGCGCCGATCTCCACGGCTTCAATTCCCAGGGCGGAAAGCTTCTCCAGCATTTCTTCCAGGGACAAGCTGGCGAACGCGGAGTCAAAGACTCCGATTGGAACGGTTCGCAGGGGCTTGGGAGCAACGGGAGATTCCGCTCGTGCATCAACTCCTCCGTGCCTCACCCCGGGCGCAGTCGCCATCAGGCTTCCGGTGGTCGCAAGAAATTTCCTCCGGCTCACCGAGCCTGCGCCTTTTCTCTTGGCCATTTCGCTACCCTCCTGCTGCGCGGTGGCAAGTATATGCCAGAATCTGCCGCATGTTGCACCGCAATCCAGCCTCTGCCTGGAGCAAGCGTAGCGCAGACCTCCGCCTTTGAGGTCTTCGGTTCTTACTTGGATTCGCGCTCCCGAATCCAAAGGCCAAAGTCCGTCTTGGAGATTTGCGGTTATCGGCGAGGAAGAGTCGTGGACCCCAAAAACCGGGGTCCGCGGTACGATTTCCTCGCACACGGCTGGACGCGCCCCTGCCAGAAATCTATAATCCCTCCCACCACCATCAGGGGGTTTGATGAATCTCGGGAGAGGTAATTTCATGGGCAACACGAACAGAATCGCGACCCGGGGGAAAGTACTGACTTCTTGGCTGGCTGCCTTGCTGGCCGTGGCTTGGTTCGGCTGGGCGCCCAGCTTGAGGCTCGACGGCCTCCCGCAGGCCTCGCTACAAGCCGCTACCGACCGCATTACCTATAACGTGGGGGAAGAAGTCTGGCTCAGAATTATTCCCCCTTCGCCGCAGGCAGTTCACACGCTGGATAGCTATCTCTTCAGCGTGCGTTACGAGGGGGAAGAAAAGCCTTTGCAGGATGGGGTGATTCTTGGCGGCAATGAGGGTCCTGCTGCACCGCCCTCAACAACCTATCGGTTGCTTTGGAAGGTGCCGCTCGATGCGCGGGCTGGGAGATATGAAGTCGGCGTGCGTGTACAAAATCCCAATTCGCATGAGGTCTTTCAAGAGATTCCCCGCATCTGTACGTTTGTGGTCCATCGTCAAGTGATTCGGATTGTTTCTGCCGAGGTCGGACAGCCGTACTACACATCCGGGGACACGATCGGCTGCAACATAAGGATCGAAAACTTGAGCGGCCAACCCCTGCAAGGACTGCGGCTGGAGTTCTCCGAGCGTTACTGGCCGTGGATTGTCCAGCAGAGGGAGCGGGTGGGGACTAAAATCGAAAAGTTGCAGAACGACATCAACCTAAAGCCCAACCAGGGCATGGGCTTCGCCGGTCCTTGCGCGGAGGCGCCGAAAGTCGATCAACCGACCATCAAGCAATATTCGGCGGTGGTTTGGGACCACGAGCGCAAGAACGTTTATGCGATTGCCATCTCTCCGCTGGTCTTCGTCAATCCACCGGGAGTGGCTGCGCCCCGGCCTTACCCATTGCAATTTGTCTACCCCAGCCTGGAGGCGGTCAACACATCAAGCTATCGGCATTTTCATCCCGAGCCCTTTGGAGTGGGCGCAATTCAGTTTGATTCCCACCACACCTTGTTCCCGTCAGGGACCGAAGCCACGGTGAGATTCACCCTGGCCAATCCCACGGACGTCGCGTGGCGCCAAGTCACGGTGCGAGCTCGACTGCTGGGTCCCGGCGGAAATGAACAGGCGAATCAATTGGTCGCGGAACATGTTGACTTGAACCCGCACGGCGCCGGGCTGACGCAGGAAGTGAAGTTCCCGTTTCCCCCGCAGGCGAGCGGGCTCTTCCACGCCTGGGTGGAAATTACGGATGCCGCAGGTCAGATGCTTGCCGCCAATGTGCTGGAACTCGGCGTCAATCCTCTTCCCAAATCCGTGCTGGTGTTCTGCGCGCACGAAGACGACGATGGAACCCAGATGGGTTTCATTCGCTCCTTAGTGGAGAATCAGGTTCCCCTCCATGTAATTTATTTCACCAGCGGCGATGCCGGCTCTTGCGACCGGTACTTTCAGCATTCTTGCGGACCGGCCGAGGCGTTGAACTTTGGCGCCATCCGCATGCAGGAAGCGCGCGCGGCAATGGGCCACCTCGGCGTGCCGCCGGAAAACATTTTCTTCCTGGGATTGCCCGATGGTGGCACGGGCAAGATCTGGTTTAACCATCCGAACTCAGGCGATCCCTACCTTGCCGTGCTTTTAGCCAGCGACCACGCCCCCTACGAAGGCATCTTTCGGCCCAATCTGCCCTTTGCGCGTGATGCCGTGGTGGAAGCCACGGAAGAGATCATCAAGAAATTTCAGCCCGAGGTCGTTCTCACTAACCACCCCCCGGCGGAAGGCCACATTGATCACATCGTGAATAACTATTTCGTGGTGAAAGCGCTTCAGGAGCTGCTGCGCGCGGGCGCCATCTCACCCGACCTGGAAGTGCGAGTGGACCGCATCTTCGACCCCAAGGGTTATCCCGCCACACCTTATCAGTATGAGGAACACGAGTTCTATGTCTCCGGCGAAGCCATGGCGCTGGCGCAAGAGGCTGGGTGGTTTTACCAGTCGCAGGGAGGAAACCGCGGGGAAGGAAACTTGCGCACCTGGAATCAACTGCGGCGCAGCGAAGGCTACCGCAAGGTGTTAGACTGGAAGGAGCACGAAGGCTGGAACGAGAAAGAGTGAGGGATGGAAACACCGAGCGAGTGGGCAAAAAGGTTTAACCGCCAAAAGACGGAGGAAGAGGCGGGCTCGCCCAACCCGAAAGCCGAGACCGCCGATAGTCCTGCTTCCGTGGCGGAATTCCCCAGCGAGCCGTTTCAATGTCCGGCGTGCGGCCAGTTGCTTGCCCCCGCCTGCCGGGTTTGCGTGGCGTGCAAGCACATCATTAATCCTGCTGAGATTGGCCGCCCGCAAGAGGTGGCGTCTCCTGCGCCGCCAGCGCCAGGCACAGAACCCAGCCCGGAACCGGTGCGTTATCCCTGGCGGATCTTCCTTGTTGTTCTGGGCATCGGCCTCATTCTTGGGCAAATCTTCCTCTCGGTCTGGGGAGAGCAAAAGGGGCCATTGGTAATTCAATCTGTGCCGGTTCTTGTCGGCCTTTGGGTGTTCTTCGACGCGCTTCGGCGCGGCATCCCCCGGCCCTTGCGCTGGGCCGTGGGCTCGATGCTGCTGCTGATTGTCATCTTCCCTTGGTACCTGGCGCGCCGAAGCAAACCCCAGGCACAGGTCCCCTTTGTGGAAGGAAAGGTGGGACCGGTCACAAGGTTCCTGCTCTTTGCGTTGCTTATATTCTTCCTGGTCAGTTTGATTTTCTACCTCGTGGAAGGCCCCCCACCTGGTCTCGCGCCAACTGCCCCACCGAAGGAACACAAGAGCGGCGGAAAATCTCAAGTCACGATCAACAACCTTCGCCTATGGAAAGTAGATGGCCGGCGAAGCAGCCCAGGTGAGGGGTCACGACTGCTGTTGGGCGCATGGAACGCTCAAGCGGAGACCAGCGCGCCATCTGATGCCTTGCAGACGTAAACCTCACCCTTAAGGCCGAGCGCTTTTTCATAACCCTCGGCCACCGCCTGCGCGAAATTTTCCGCCGCGGCGGCTCGCACCAGGTTAACCGTACAACCACCAAACCCCGCCCCCGTCATGCGCGCGCCCAAAACCCCGGGTTGCCGACGCGCCAAGTCGACAAGTGTGTCAAGCTCTTTGGAGCTGACCTCATAATCATCCCGCAAGCTCGCGTGCGACGCATTCATCAATTCGCCGAAGCGCTGCAAATCGCCGCTTTCGAGAACTCGGACGGCTTCGAGCACGCGCTCATTTTCCGATACCACGTGGCGGGCGCGCCGCCAGAGCAGTTTGTCCAGCGCGCCGCGCGCGGCCTCAAGATCAGAAAGTCGCACCTCACGGAGCGACTTCACGGCGCGGCCGGTGGCGGCGATCTGCGCCACAGCTTCGCGGCACTGCTTCAGCCGAACCTCGTACTCCGATTGCGCCAGGGCGCGCTTCACGCCCGAGTTGCAGACCACAATCTTCACGTCGGCCCGCAGGGGGACGTGACGATAGGTGAGGTCGCGACAGTCGAGAAAAAGCGCGTGATCCCGGCGGCCGAGTGCCGAAATAAATTGATCCATGATCCCGCAGGGCACACCGACAAATTCGTTTTCCGTGCGCCGCGAGAGTTTGACGACGTAAACAGGATCGAGCCCCATGCCCAGGAGTTTGTTCCAAAACGCCGCCGCGCCCACCTCCACCGCCGCGGAAGAGCTCAAGCCTGCCTCACGCGGCACGTCGCCCCCAAAGGCAATGTCCGCACCGGTCAGGCGATGGCCATCGGCTTCCAGGAATTTCGACACGCCGCGGAGAAAATTGCTCCAGGTGTTCTTGCTGTCCTTTTGAATGTCATCCAGGTCAAATTCTACGGTGGCTTGGAAGTCGTCGGAATAAACGCGCACGCGGCGCTCCGCGCGGCGGCGCCCTGCGTAGGTGATCGTCCGGTCGATGGCAGCAGGAAGTACAAAGCCATCGTTGTAATCGGTGTGCTCGCCAATTAGATTCACGCGGCCGGGCGCCCGCACCACAACCTCGGGCGGCGAGCCGAAGGTTTGCTGAAATGTTTGTTCAATCATCACTCAACCCCTCTTTGCGAGAGTAGGCAGAAAGCGGAAGGCAGAAGGCAAAAGCATCGCTACGCCGCCATTTGAGAAGATGGTGCGAATCTTTCGTGATGTTCGATCGCGCTGTGCATCATCTCGATATTCATGAACCGGCGAAGCTTTGGAGTGCGGCAGCTTGCTACCGCTTTACTCCCCGCGAGCTTGCTCGCGGGGATTTCAGCTGAGAGTACAAACCCCAGCCAGGAAGCTGGCTGATGCAAAAGCGGCAGCAAGCTGCCGCACTCCAAAGCTCCTCTCCGTATGCGAGCCGTGAAGCCCTCTCTCCCCAGCGCTGGCCTTTTGCTTGCGTCTTAGCCTTCTGCTTTCTGCCTACTTTGCGCTACCTGTTGCAACCTCGCTCCATCGGACCGGCGGCACAGCGCGCAACTCCGCTGCCTTTTCTTCCGCCAGCGAATCGTTAAGAAAGGTTCCCGCGCCCGATTCCACGCCGGCCAGGTACTTGAGTTTATTCTTGCTGCGGTGGGGTGGATAGAACTCAATGTGGAAATGGAAATAGGGAAACTGCCCGCGCGTGGGCGCCTGGTGCAACAACATCATATAGGGAAAAGACATATGATAGAGGTTGTCATACTTTAAGGTAACCCATTTCAGGATTTCCGCCAGCGCGCGCTCCTCCGAGGGCTGGAGACCCTCCAGGGTCCCCAGGTGGCGGCGCGCAAAGATGTGCACCTCAAACGGCCAGCGGGCATAGAAGGGAACAAACGCGGTGAAGGCATCGTTCTCAGCGATGATGCGCCTGCCGTCGCGGCGCTCCTTTTTCAGTATGTCGCAGTACAAGCAGTGCCCATGCCGGCGGCGGTGAGCGCGGGCGGCGGACAACTCTTTTTCCAGACGCGGCGGGATGAAGGGAAACGAGTAGATCTGCCCGTGCGGATGCGGCATGGTGACCCCGATCACCGCGCCCTTGTTTTCAAAAATCAGAACATAGCGTATTCCTGGAGTGGTCTTGAGCTCCAGGAACCGGCTTCGCCACAGGCGCACCAGTTTGACAAGGTGATCAATAGGAAGCTGCGGCAGGGAGGTGCGATGATCCGGAGAATAAAGCACCACATCGCACTTGCCGCGGGAAGGCTGGACCTTGTAAAAGTCATCGCCGGGGATTGCCGGCGGCGGCGGAGGGATGGTGAAGGCCGGAAAATCGTTGGGATAAATGTGGACGTCGTAGTGGTCGGGCACGCGCCCGGAGCCGGGGCAGAACGGGCACCAGTCCTCCGGCATTTGGGGACGCCCCTGGCGATGTGAGGCGGTTGAAACCCATTCGCGAAGCGTGGGATTCCAGCGGAGCTCCGTCATGGCTCACTACGCCGCGACGCCCGGAACGCCAACGCTCCCATGAAGACCCCAAAAACCAACATCGCCAGTCCCCACCACAAATCGATATTCACTCCCAGGGATTTCTCTTGAAAGATGGAAGGGTCGGCAACCGCTCCATAAACCAGCAGGACGATGCCGTAAATCGAAAAGATGATTCCGATCGGTAAACGAATATCCAATCCCATGGGCACCTACCAGAAAATGAAATTCAAACCTGTAGGGCCGAACGGCGTTCGGCCCCTGGGCGAGCGCCACTCGCCCCTACCAAAAGATGATATTCAACACCGTGCAAAGGGCCAGAATTCCAATCGCCCAAATCGACGGCCGTTCATACCAGGGAAGGTCCGAAGTCTTGGGCCTGGGGGTCAGGGAATAAACCAAGCCCACCAGTTCCTCTTCCTTGCGTGGTTCCGTAAAGAAGGTTACCACCACTGTGACGCAGAAGCAGACCGTAAAAGCCCAGATGGCCTGGTAGAAATTTGCCGCCATGTCGCTGGGATAGTGGATGTGGTGAAAGTGATAAAGGGTGTAATGCGCGGCGGCGGCCAGAATGCCGCACAACAATCCCCAGAATCCTGAATGGGCGCTGGTGCGTTTCCAAAACATTCCCAGCAGGAACGTGCCGAAGAGGGGAGCATTGAAAAACGCGAAAAGGAGCTGGAGATAATCCATCAGGTTGTTGAACCGCAGGACAATGAAAGCGGTCCCGATGCCTACGACCACCGCAAATACCGTGGCCGCGCGGCCCATGGTGAGATAGTGGTGGTCACCCTTGCCTGGGTTGATATGAGTCTGATAAATGTCAAACGTCCACACCGTATTGAAAGCGGTCACGTTGCCGGCCATCCCCGACATGAAGCTGGCCATGAGCGCCGTCAAACCAATGCCCAGCAGGCCGGAGGGATAGAAGCGGCCCAGCATGGCGGGCAAGGCGTTATCGTACCGGCCGCCCATCATCAGCTTGGTGGTGGGATCAAGCGCAATCGCCACCAGGCCAGGTAGGACCACCAGCAGGGGGAAAAACATTTTCGGAACCGCGGCGATCAGGGGAGTTCGCTGCGCTGCGGCCATGTCCTTGGCCGCCAGGCCCCGCTGGATCACCAGGAAGTCCGTGCACCAGTAGCCGAACGACAGCACGAAGCCCAATCCGAAGATCGTTCCAAACCAGTTAATCCCCATGGGATTGTCCGAAGCGTGCCAGATGTTCGCCCAGGTGTGCGCGTAACCCGGGTTGGGGAGCTTGGCGGCCAATCCCGCGAATCCCCCGACAGCTCTTAGTCCAAGGATGGCCAGCGGCAGGAAGCCGAAGACAATGAGGAAGAATTGCAGCACCTCATTGTAAATAGAGGAGGTGAGCCCGCCGAGGTAAATGTAAATGGCCACCACCAGGGCGGACGCCACCACGCTGGCCCAGAAGGGCCAATTGAGCAGCCGCTGGAAGAGAATGGCCATCGCGTACAGGTCCACGCCGGAGACCAGCAGCGTCATCGCGGCGAAGGAGAAGGCGTTCAAGGTGCGCGTCTTCTCATCGTAACGCTTGCGCAGGAACTCCGGCACGCTGCGCACCTTGCTGCCGTAATAAAACGGCATCATGAAGACGCCCACGAAGCACATGGCCAGCATCGCGGCCAACCAGTAAAAGTGGTTGACGAACATGCCGTATTTGGCGGCGTTGGCGCAGTGGCCCATCACTTCCAGCGCGCCCAGGTTCGCGGACATGAACGCCAGGCCGGTGATCCAACCTGGAATCGAGCGCCCCGAGAGGAAAAAATCCTCGCTGGTTTTCATTCGCCCGCGGAGAGCGAACCCGATTCCCAATACGAACACGAAGTAGATGGCGATAATCGCGTAGTCAACAAAATGAGGATGCATAGTCCCCCACCAATCGGCGCATGATTATCACACGGCATCCGAAAAGTAAATGCGAGACTGCGCACGCAGGGGCGACGCGCCGGAATGCGGAAGCCATTTCTACAGGGGATAACCCTGCAGACGGTGGTGGGCGCGCATCGCGAAGGACCTGGTGGAGGCGGGGGGAGTCGAACCCCCGTCCGAAGAGTCTTACGGTTAGGAGCCTACATGTTTATCCCAGTTCGCTTCTAGCTTTCGCCGGCGGCCCTCAGGAACGGGCAATAACGAACCGCCAGCTATCCTCTTGCCCCGCGAAGGGCTCTCGCTCAGAATCCCGAGGCGCCTGACCCCAAGCCATCCCGCCAAGCGACGCTTCACATCCCTCATGCGGGCCTGAAGGAGGAAACGGCCACCTAATTAATTAGGCAGCATAGGCATACTGCGTGTTGGCAGTTGTCTTTGTCCCACGCCGATCACGGGTGGTGTGGACCCCCGACATGCCTCCTAAGCATAAGGGCTCCCGTCGAAACCGGTACGCCCCCAGACCTACTAGGTTACGCTACGCTGTCGGCGGTGTCAAATCTGGCAGGGCGGGAAGAGGGCAGTAGGCAGAAGGCGGAAAGCAATAGGTGGAAAGCGCCGCGTACCTTACGGTAGCACAGGCAGGAGTGCCTGTGCCGGAGCCTGATGCATCCTATGCATTGAGAAAGCACAGGCGGGAGTGCCTGTGCCACAACACCGGGCATTTCAGCGGCCTTCAACCTCGAAGGATCCAGCGGACGAGCAGGCCGATGCCGGCGAGGAGCTTCACGCCGTCCAGTCCCGTGAACGACCCGTGCAGCGCCCAGAAGCGTGGCATGACCGGCGGGGGAGGATTGCGCGGCACGAAATCGATGCTCCGTCCGAGCGAGGTAATCCACGGCGTGATCACCAGCGTCAAGATCCCCGAGAGGGCCAGCATGGTTGCCACCACGCCGACATCCAGGGCGCGGCGCGGCGTCTGCCGCCAGACCAGCAGGAACAGAATCGCTCCCAGCCCGATCTGGAGCGCGCCGTACCCCCAGAAGAGCGTGCGATTGATTTCCGACGCCATATAGCGCAGCACCACGCGGGTAGGGGCTTCGCCCAGGGGTTTGGTGGTTTCCACGAATTGTGGCTGCTCGCCCTTCATCACTCGCTCCACCGTGGCAAAGCTTCTTGTCGCCGCGAACCACATGCACAGCATGGACGCGATCCACGCGCCCAGAATCGCTACCGCCAGCACTTGCGATCGTCCCATCGGTTTTTCTCCGCCCGTAAGACTTGCTCCCACCGCTTATGCTCGGATAAGCTTGCGCTCGCATTATAACGCAAGCCTCTGGTGCCCTATGTCCATTGAATACGATGTGGTCATCATCGGCGCCGGCCACAACGGGCTGGTGACGGCAGGTTATCTCGGGCGCGCGGGCCTGCGCACGCTGGTGCTGGAAAGCCGGCACGTGGTGGGCGGCGCGTGCGTGACGGAAGAAATCTTCCCTGGCTACAAGTTCTCCACCACGTCTTATCTTTGCAGCCTGATGCAGGAGAAGGTGACGCGGGATCTGGAGCTCGAAAAATTCGGCTTCACGGTTTATCCCAAGGATCCCGCCTTTTTCAGCCCTTTTCCTGACGGCCGCTACCTGATCATGGGGTCCGACAGCGCCCAGACCTGCGAGGAGATTCGCAAGTTCTCCGCCCGCGATGCCGAGCGCTACCCGCACTACGAGGAGTATGTCGACCGCCTGGCGCGCTTCATCGAACCACTGCTGCTCGAGACGCCGCCGGATATCGCGCGGCGCAGGTTCGCCGACTGGCAAAAGCTCGCCGGCCTGGGCCGCCGAGTGGCGAAGATGCCCGCGGATGAGTTGATTGGCCACCTGCACATCCTCTCGCAAAGCGTGAAGGATTTTCTCGATCCGTGGTTTGAGTCGGAGGCCCTGAAGGTGGCGCTGGCCACCGACGGCGTGATTGGCACCAAGGGCGGCCCTTACACGCCCGGCACGGCCTACGTGCTCCTGCATCACGTCATGGGCGGCGTGGGCGGCAAGCGCGGCTTGTGGGGATTCGTGCGCGGGGGCATGGGCGGCGTGACCCAGGCGATGGCGGCGTCGGCGCGCTCCGTAGGCGTGGAGATTCGCACCGGCGCGAGCGTGGCGAAAATCCTCGCGAAGGGCGGCCGCGCGTGCGGTGTGGCGCTTGCCAGTGGAGGAGAGATTCGCGCCCGCGTGGTGGCCTCGAACGCCGATCCCAAGGTCACGTTCCTGAAGCTCCTGGAAGAAGGCGAGCTTCCCGCGGACTTCCTCGCCGCGATTCGCGCGTTCAAAATCGAAGGCGTCTCAATGAAGATCAACCTGGCGCTCGACGGCCTGCCGGACTTCACTTCCCTGCCGGGGTCGACCCTCGCGCCCCATCACAAGACCACCATTCACATCTGCCCCACGCTCGAATACATTGAGCGCGCCTATGACGATTCCAAGTATGGCCGACCCAGCGCCCGGCCCATGCTGGAAATCACCATCCCCACCACGTATGACTCGACCCTCGCGCCCGCCGGCCATCACGTGATGAATATCTTCCTGCAATACACGCCTTACACCCTTTCTCCCGAAGTGGCGCCGAGCTGGCATGCGATCAAGGAGAGCTACGCCGACCGGGTGATGGATATGATCGAGGAATACGCGCCGGGATTCAAAAGCCGCGTGTTGCATCGCCACGTCCTGTCGCCACTCGACCTGGAAGAGGAGTATGGAATGACCGGAGGCAACATCTTCCACGGCGAAATGAGCGTGGACCAACTCTTCTTTCTGCGCCCTGTGCCCGGATGGGCCAAGTACCGCACGCCGATTCGCGGGCTTTACCTGTGCGGCTCCGGAGCTCACCCCGGCGGCGGCGTGATGGGCGCCCCCGGCCACAACGCCGCACGCGAAATCCAGAAGAATTGGAAGAAGCTCCAGCGAGGGTGAAGTGGCGGCGCTTCGCGAACCGCCCGGCCGGACTCTCTCCATTGAAATCTCAAATTTCAAGTCACAGCCCCGTGCATCAATCGCCTACCAGCTTGCGCGTCGCCCCTCCGCCGCCGGCGTACCCTCGACTTTTCTCGACCTCGCCCCAAACATCTTTCTCCTTATGGCAAGAAATCCAGGCAAATCATCAAGCGTCAAAAAAAAGGCACCGACATGAAAAACCATGTCGGCGCCACCGGCGAGTACACGTTTAAATGCCTACCCGCGTGTTCTCTGAGCAGAAGCCCGGCCAGATATATTTATTTTATATCAACATGGATATCGACTCCGTGGCCCTGCTGGTAGCCAGCCTCGTAAGCTCGATTGTCTTCGTCTTTGTTGAAGTGCCTCTTTCTGAAGTGATCCCGGTTATGTGCACGGTCATCCTTGCCTTCGCGCTGCCCTTGCTGAAACTTCTTGTTTTTCGAATAATCCTGGTCTGGACTTGCGGCATTCATGGCCGGAGACGCCAGCACGCGTACCGTGCCTCCAATGATACCCGTACCCACCGCTAACGCCAAAACCCAGACATATGGCTTGAAATTCATTCGCATAAGAACTCCTTTGTTTGTCTCTTGTGTTGATCGATAGAATTTAGTACTGCAGAACCCGCATCTTGCCTTTCCTACCCTGCGTCCGCACCATTCTTCTTCGCGGATGATAAGGGCATAACCTTTATACCTTCAGGCAAAGGCAGGCGTCGATTCCGTATTGCTCACCGCCTTGGTCAAATGAGCACAGTGAGGCCAGCCATGAATCACCTCCGTGCACTGCGAACTGAGGCATGCGCAGGCCGGTGTGGGGAGGAGTATCATTATCCGTAGGTGAAACCTACGCTAGCGGGAAACCTATGCAAAGACCTTCTTGCGGGGTCGAACATCCTGGGCGAATCCACAATGCCGGCCCGGAACGACTAAGGGCGCGGCCCGAATCCCAATCTGTCCGCTTCTCTGATGACCATCTCGCCGGTGGCGCGCACGCGGATATCGTCCGTCAGGTTCACCCAGCGCACCGTGCCCGTGGGGTCGATCAGGAATTCGGCGGGCCGCGCGATGTTAACCGCTTTGGGGCCGCCCCGGATGTGCAGGAGGTCGTAAGGGCGGATGGCCTTCATTTCGGGATCTGAAAGGAGCGGGAAGGTTAAGCCCGCTTTCTCCGCGAGCATGCGGCTGATCTCGATAGGGTCAACGCTGACCGCTGCAACTCGAATGCCGCGCTTGGAGAATTCACCCAACTGGCTTTCGAAGCTCCGTAACTCGGAGACGCAGTAGGGTCACCAGTAACCCCGGTAGAAAATCAACACCAGCCCGCCGGACTTTCCCCTCGCCCCAGCGACCGGTTTCAGCAGGCCAGCGAGTGAAACGGGTTTGCCATTCTGGTCAGGCAGGGTAAAGCCGGGCACCTTCTGCCCAACGTAGGGAGCGCCAGTGGAAAGCGGCAACTGCGAATAAGCTAAATTTAAGAAGCCCAAGAAAATGAAAATCAGCAGGGCCAGCGTGGAGCCCGCCTTAGCGATGCAAACCCTTTTAAAAGCGCTGGGCATTTACCCCTCCCGGCAGGAAATGTGAAATCGCGAACACCGACAGAGTGGCCCCGAGGAAGCTTTGTGTCAAGGCTGAGTCAAGGCAGAGAGTTCGGTAAGCGGGGAATTTTACCCTTCCCTGAGACTCCTTGGGGGCAGGCACTCCACAGGGATGGCAAAATTATCAGCGTCGGCTCACGGTGCGGGCTTTAGTTCGTCTAAACTCCCAGACCAGTATTTTCGTATCACTGATAAGAAACAGGATTGAAAGGAGAAGGTCCCTATGAAGTCCAACCGTTTGTTCACCCTGGGAATTCTGACGCTGGCTGCCGTGGCTCTGTGCCTCAGCGCACCCGCCCGCGCCGCGGAAGGGCATTTTGACCGCACCTTACAGGTCTCGGGCCCCGTGGAACTCGACGTCCAGACGGGCTCTGGAACCATCAACGTGCGGACGGGCGACAGCTCCACCGTGCACGTCACCGGCACGATCCGCGCCTCGAACTCGTGGCTCGGCGGCGACGACGAGGCGGAAAAGAAGATCCGCTACCTCGAGGCCAATCCTCCCATTGAGCAGCATGGCGAGGTGATCAAAATCGGCCATATCGAAGACGAAAGCCTGCAACGCAACATCTCCATCAGTTATGACGTCGTGGTCCCCGCCGCCACACGCCTGCGCTCGAGCTCCGGCTCCGGCGACCAGGATGTAAGCGGCCTAAACGGCCCGGTGGAGTCTTCCTCCGGCTCGGGCAGCCTCAAGCTGGCCAACATTGGAGACATGGTCAGGGCCTCGACCGGGTCCGGACACATTTCCGTGGAGGGGGTTAAAGGAACGGTGCGCGCTTCGACCGGCAGCGGTGAGATCCTCGCCACGGAGGTGGCGGGCGGGCTCCATGCCTCGACGGGCAGCGGCAACGTTACCCTCCGCCAGACCGCGCCGGGCGAGGTGCAAGTCAGCACCGGTTCGGGCACCGTGCAGCTTGAGGGCGTTCACGGCACCGTGCGCGCCTCAACCGCCAGCGGTAACATCCGGGTGGACGGCGAGGGCGAAGGCTCCTGGCGACTCTCCACCGCTTCCGGCAACGTCTCCGTGCGCTTGCCCAGCCAGCAGGGATTCACGCTGCATGCCCAGACCGTCTCCGGCAAAATCCACACCGCGCGCGAAATGACCGTGCAGGGCAACCTGGGCGGGCATGAGCTGGAGGGCAAGGTCGGTGGGGGCGGTTTCCTGTTGGACGTAAGCACCGTTTCGGGGAATATAAGCGTCGATTAGCGGCGACACAGAACGGCAAGCATCAGGGACATTTTGCCCGTAGCCGACGGGCGAATTGACACGCCTGCCTGCCCGGGGTTAGCATCCAATCACCATGTCGCGACGCCAACATGAACCGAGAAAACTCGAAGTCATCTGCCCGTGCTGCGGCGCCACCCTGACGGTGGACGCCGAATTTGGTAAGGTCCTCTTCCATCAGGCGCCGCCCAAGCATGATAAGGGGCCGGATCTGGACGCCGCCGCCCAACTTCTCAAGAAGGAAGCCGAGCGCCGGGAAGCGATTTTCCGCCAGAGCGCCGACGACCAGAAGATCCAATCGGAGTTGCTCGACCGCAAGTTCAAAGAAGCCTTCGAGAAGACCAAGGATCAGCCCACCGAGCGGCCGGTAAGAGATTTCGATTTGGATTAGATCGTATGGCCCGATGGCCGCCGTCCAGGACGGGATTCCGGATTCAAGATTCCGGACCCGATGGCCCGATGAACCGATGGCCTTTTGGCCCGATCCCGAACTATCCCTTTTCTCCTCAGCTACTTCGGCTTGACAAAAACACCGAAAATTGCGGGCAATTCGCCCTCGGTTTTCTTGACAAGCCCTCTGTGCAGGTTATAATTAGGGTTTTGCGTCGAAGAGGCTGGGGTGCGCATAACCCTTGCAGAACTAGAACTTCACCCTGTCACTGCGGCTAAGAGCTACGCCCCGGGATCGCTGGACTTTCACGGAGCTGAGTTCCGGCAGGCGACGCCGCTCAAGCTCAATGTTACGGCGGAGCTCCTGGGGACGGAAATCCGCATCCGGGGGCACTTGGCGACTCGCCTCGAGGCCAGTTGCGACCGCTGCCTGGCGCCGGTCGAGATTCCAGTAAGCTGCGATCTCGACCTCTTTTACCGGCCGATGGCGAGCATCGCCAAGGAAGAGGACATCGAAATCCCCGCGGACGAGATGGAAGTTGGCTTCTACTCCGGGGACGGGATCGAATTGGCGGACGTGGCCACAGAACAGGTGATACTCTCTGTGCCCATGAAAGTGATTTGCGGTCCCGAGTGCCGGGGCTTGTGCCCGGTTTGCCGGGTGAATCGGAATTTTACGCGTTGCAACTGCGCGCCTGCGCAGCAAGATTCCCCTTTTGCTTCACTCAAGCAAGAGTAATGCCGGGAGGGCGCAACGAAGCGATTTCGCGCGCTGGCCTCTCGAGGGGACAGGAATGAGCCGGGACGATTCCCCGGCACGCAGCAGTGGTCGATCCGCGCGCTGCCTTAGAAAGGGAAGGAAACAAGAAAAACCATGCCGAATCCCAAACGACGACATTCTAAAGCGCGGAAGAACCGCCGGCGGTCCCACGACCATCTCACGATGCCCGCGATCGCCGAGTGCCCGCACTGCCACGAATCGAAGATGCCTCACCGGGTCTGCCCGCATTGCGGTTACTACAACGGGCAGGAAGTAATCCTGGTGAAGGAAACAGTGTAAGGTGTTAGGTCTTGACCCACGGAGCTTTGCCCCAGCGCGATCATTTCTTCCCGCGCTGGCCAGATTCCACGGTTTGAACTGATCACCATGCGACGGATTGCTGTTGATGCCATGGGCACCGACTCGGCGCCCGAGCCGGAACTCGAAGGAGCGATTGAGGCCGCACGCGCGGGATACGCGGAGGTTTTGCTGGTCGGGCCGCAAGATCTTCTCAGCCGCGAGCTCAGCCAGCGGAAAGTCCGGGGTCTCCCCATCGAGATCGTCCACGCCAGTGAGGCGGTCACCATGGAGGACAAGGCCACCAAGGCCTTCCGGCAACGGCGCGATTCCTCGATCCGGGTTACGGCGCGGCTGGTGCACGAGGGCAAGGCGGACGGCATGATCAGCGCCGGCAACACCGGCGCGGTGATGACCACGGCCAAAATCGTGCTGGGGGCATTGGAAGGGGTGGACCGGCCGGCCATCGCCCAGGTCTTTCCCACCACCCAAGGTACGGCTTCCGTGCTGCTCGATGTGGGCGCGAACGTGGATTGCAAGCCCCATCACCTGGTGGAATTTGCGGTGATGGGCGAAACTTACTACCGTGTTATCTTCGGGGTGGACCGGCCGCGCGTCGGGCTGCTCTCCATCGGCAAAGAAGACCACAAGGGGAATGAGTTGACGCGCGAAGCGCTGGCGCTGCTCAAGCAACTCCCCGCAAATTTCATCGGCAACGTGGAAGGCCGCGATCTTTACAACGGCAGTGTGGAAGTTATCGTTTGTGACGGCTTTATCGGGAACGTGGCCTTGAAGATCAGCGAAGGAGTCATCGAAGCGATCTCCAGCATGCTGAAAGAAGCTCTTTCCAGCACGCTCTCTTCCAAGGTTGGTTACGTGCTGGCCCGAAAAGCCATCCGGAATTTCAAGAAGCGGGTGGATTATTCTGAATATGGTGGCGCGCCACTGTTGGGCGTTAAGGGCGTGTGCATCATCTGCCACGGGGGATCGAACCCCAACGCCATAAAGAATGCCATCCGGGTTGCCGCGGAGTTTTCCGCCGGAAAAGTGAACGAAAAGATCGAACGCGAATTAGCGGCGGCTTCCCAACGGAATTGATTCATTGAGTCATCGGGTCATTGAATCATTGAAAAGCTGTCCGTGGTCCGTTGTCAGTCGTCAGTAGCTTAAGGCTTTCGATCTCTGCGCATCTCTTGCAACGGACCACGGACGACGGACAGCTCTTCAATGACCAAATGACCCGATGACCAAATGACTCAATGATTCAATGACCCAATGACCCAATTTTCAGGAGTTTCTATGTGTGTTGCCGGGGTGCTCGGAACAGGCTCGGCCTTGCCGGAGAAGGTGATCACCAACGCTGATCTGGAGAAGATGGTGGACACCTCCGACCAGTGGATCACGGACCGGACGGGCATCCGCGAGCGCCGCCAGGCCGCTCCCCACGAAACCACTTCCACGCTTTCGGTGCAAGCCTCGCGCCTCGCTCTGAAGAAAGCGGGGATCAAGGCCACGGATCTCGACCTGATCATTTGCTCGACGATTTCGCCCGATATGCCTTTGCCCTCCACGGCCTCACTTATCCAGCACGAACTCGGCGCACACGGCTGCTGTGCGTTCGACTTGGCCGCCGCTTGCTCCGGCTTCCTTTTCGGCATGACCGTGGCCGAGCAATTTATCCGCACCGGCGCGGCACGGCACGTGCTGGTCATTGGTGCCGAATTGCTGTCGCGTTATCTCGACTACAAGGACCGGGCCACCTGCGTCATTTTCGGCGACGGCGTGGCGGCGGCGGTGTTCGGGCCGGTCGAACCGCCCTCAGGAATCCTGGCGCACGAGTTGCACACCGAAGGCCAGTACGCCGAGCACCTTTTCATTCCCGCCGGTGGCACGGCCATGCCCGCCACCTGCCAGACCGTCGAACAGGGCGCGCACTTCATCAAGATGCGAGGCAACGAACTCTTTAAGGTGGCCGTCCGCAGCCTGGAAGATGTGTCGCGACAGGTGCTGGCGAAGGCCGGACTCACGGCGGAGGACATCGACCTCTTCATCCCGCACCAGGCGAATCAGCGCATTACGGAGGCGGTTCGTGAACGGCTGGGGATAGAATCGGAAAAGGTCTATTCCAATATCGACCGCATCGGGAACACCTCCTCGGCCTCGATTCCCATCTGCCTGGATGAATGCGCGCAGAGCGGCCGCTTGAAGAAAGGTGACTTGGTGCTGATGTCCGCATTCGGCGCCGGCGTGACTTGGGGGGCAGTATTAATGAGGTGGTAAGGGAAACCGCGAAAGGATAAAAGGATAAAGGCTAAAGGGTAAAGTCGGCACTCACCTTTTATCCTTTAACCTTTACACTTTACCCTTTCAAAGGACCACGGACAAACATAAGGTGAACTTGGCGAAAACTGCATTTATCTTTCCCGGTCAAGGTTCTCAGTACCCCGGCATGGGCCGGGAGCTGGCGCGGAATTTCGCCTGCGCGCGTGCGGTCTTCGCGCAAGCCGACGAGGCCCTGGGTTTCGCCATTTCGAAACTCTGTTTCGAAGGCCCGGCCGCGGAGTTGCAGCTTACCGCCAATACGCAGCCGGCGATCCTGACGGTTTCAGCAGCAGCAGCGGCGGTGCTGCACGAGGAGGGCGTAGATCCGGATTTTGTTGCCGGCCACAGTCTGGGCGAATACTCAGCTCTTGTGGCGGCGGGCGCCTTAAGTCTGGCCGACGCCGTGCAACTGGTTCACAAACGTGGCCGGTACATGCAGGAAGCAGTGCCCGTGGGGCAGGGCGCCATGGCGGTAATTCTGGGATTGGACGGCGGGGCGGTGGAGGAAATCTGCCGCGAAGCCGCGCAAGGGGAGGTGGTTTCCCCGGCGAACTTGAACTCGCCCGGGCAAGTCGTCATCGCCGGAAGCGCCGCAGCCGTGGCCAGAGCCGGCGAAATGGCCAGGGGGCGTGCCGCCAAGCGCGCCCTCCCGCTCAACGTCAGCGCACCTTTTCACTGTGCCCTGATGCAACCCGCGCAGGACCGTCTGACTGTTGATCTGGATGCCACCCACGTGGGAGATCCGCAAGTGCCGCTGGTGAACAATGTGGACGCGCAGGTGGTCAATTCCGCCTCCGCAGTTCGCGAGGGGCTAAAACACCAGGTCACCGCTCCCGTGCGCTGGGAGGAATCGATACACCGCCTGCGTCGAGAAGGCGTAGAGTTATTTGTGGAAGTCGGGCCCGGCAAAGTTCTTTCGGGATTGGTGCGGCAAATCGATCGCGCCGCCGCGTGCCTGCGCGTCGAGGATTCCGCCACGCTCAGCGAAGTACTACAGCGCTTTGTAGGTGAGCCCCGTCTTTAGATCCGGGAAGATCGCGCTCCCGTTCTAATTGATTGGCGCTAGAATGAACTCTGATGATTACGCAAGTTGAGGCACTAAATTTTCGCTGCTTGCATTATATCCGTCGGCCATTGTGTCCTTTTCAGGTACTTGTTGGACCCAATGCCAGCGGCAAGACCACGTTTCTTGACGTGATTTCGTTTCTAGGCCGTTTAGTCTCCGACGGACTGGAAGCGGCGATCCGTGACCGCACCGAAAACTTCCAGGATTTGGTGTGGAGGAGAGGACACCGAGAGGAGGCCCCCGCACTGATTGGCGAGCATAGTAATAAAGTGAGTCTTTCAGCTTTCCATTCGATCGATGAGAAATTTGAGTTGGCGGTTGAGGCGGCCATTCCGGAGGCGCACCGAAATAAACTCCCGCGGGAACACGATAGAGTTAGGTATGAAGTATCTCTTGGAGTTGACACCGAGACCTCGGAGGTGGAGCTTTTTGCTGAAAGAGTCTTGTTGAAAACAAGCAGCCCTGTTGAGGGTTCTCAGCGGGATTTATTCCCCGCCGACCTTCAAGCTCCTGATACAATCCTTGCACCTAAAATGATGAAGGGTTCCCGAACCATCATCAATAAGGTTCGCGGTGGCAACGACAATTTCTATTCCGAAGTAGAAAAAGATCCCAGCAAAGGTTTTAAGCCAGCTTTCAGGCTTGGCCCCCGTAAGTCTGCGCTGGGGAATTTGCCGGACGACGAGTTGAACTTCCCCGTGTCAACCTGGCTCAGGCGGCTACTGAGTGACGGCGTTCAGCAGTTTGTCCTTAACAGCTTGGTAATTCGGAGGCCCAGTCCTCCCGGCAAGGGTCGCGGATTCAGGCCTGACGGCTCAAATCTTCCGTGGGTAGTGGCAATGCTTGAGAAGAGCGCCCCCGACCGTTTCCGTGATTGGATAGCGCATGTGCGAACGGCCCTCCCAGATATTGAGATGATTCGCACTGTGGAGCGTTCCGATGACAGGCATCGCTACTTGATAATTCGGTACGCCGGAGGCCTTGATGTTCCGTCCTGGATGGCTTCGGACGGCACCCTCCGACTTCTCGCGCTGACGTTGCCTGCTTACCTGACAGATTTCAAAGGAATCTATCTCATTGAAGAACCGGAAAACGGCATTCATCCAAGGGCGATCGAGGCTGTTTTCCCATCGCTCTCATCGGCCTACGAGGCTCAGATCTTGTTAGCGACGCACTCGCCCGTCATTCTTGGTGTCGCCAATGTAGACCAAGTGCTTTGCTTTGCCAAGACGGAGTCCGGCGCAACTGATATCGCCTCCGGAAGTGAGCATCCCAAACTCAGGGAATGGCGAGGCGAAACGAATCTCAGCGTCCTATTTGCCGCTGGAGTGCTCGGCACATGAATGGCGCGCCAACAAAAGACTTGATCGTTCTGGTTGCTGACCAAGACATGCTGTTTAGCCTGAAAGGTTTGCTTTCGCGACCAGTCTCACTCGGAATCCGAGCCGTCGATTACGATGTCTATCCTCACCCACACCACGATCCTGCGTGTTTATTGGAGGCGCACGACTTCCTTCGCCCGTTCGTTAGAAGCTATGCACGCGCCTTGGTGGTGTTTGATCGGGAGGGATGTGGGCAGGAACAAAGGCCACGCGACGAACTGGAACAAATAGTCGAACAGCATTTGGCTCGAAACGGTTGGGACGATCACGCCGCCGCGATTGCAATTGATCCTGAACTAGAGAATTGGGTATGAAGCAATTCACCTCAGGTGGAATTAGCGTTAGGCTGGAAGGGAAGACAGCCAAGTTTGTCGGAATGGCTTGTCCAGGATGGGTTCGCACCGGTTCGATACAGCAAACCCACCCAGCCGAAAGAAGCGATGGAGAAGGCTTTGAGGATGAGCAAAAAGAGCCGCTCATCTTCTGTTTTTAAGCAACTTGCGGAGGCGGTTGGTGTAGAGGCTTGTGCTGACCCGGCTTTCAACAAGTTTCGCGACACTTTAAGAACTTGGTTTCCGATTAAGGCGGGCGCGCCAGACCTTGGGAATGGCATGTGACCGCACACGGACGGGTTCCGCCCTATCTTTCAGTGTGTCAAAGCAAATTTCCGGCCATCCAATTGAGGAGTGGGTGAACGTATGCTAAGTTTGGAAGGACGCGTCGCGATTGTGACGGGTGGCGCGCAGGGAATCGGCCGGGCCACGGTGATGGCTTTGGCCGAAGCCGGCGCCAAGATCGGTTTGACCAACATCCGCTGCGCCAAACTCGACCAGACCATCCAGGAACTGAAGGATATGGGCCGCGAGGCGCTGAAATTCTGTGTCGATGTGACCGACGTCGAGGCCGTCCAGGAAATGGTCGATCAGACGATTGCCACCTGGGGCAAGATCGATATCCTGGTGAACAATGCCGGCATTACCAAGGATAATCTGGTGATGCGCATGAAGACCGCCGATTGGGAGGCGGTGCTCAAGACCAACCTGGATGGCACTTTTTACTGCACCCGGGCAGTTCTGCCTACCATGGTCCGGCAGCGCTGGGGGCGCATCATCAATATCGCTTCCGTGGTGGCCCAGACCGGAAACGTGGGACAAGCGAACTATATTGCTTCCAAGGCGGGCATCATCGGCCTCACCAAGGCCGTGGCCGCGGAGGTGGCCCGGCGCAATATCACGGTGAACGCCATTGCCCCGGGCTTTATCGCCACTCCCATGACCGACGTCCTTCCTCCGGAAATCAAGGAGAAGATGCTCAGCGTGATCCCCATCGGACGCATGGGCACGGATGCGGAAGTGGCGCACGGCGTGCTGTTCCTGGCCTCGCCGGAATCAAGTTATATTACCGGCCACGTTCTGAATATTAATGGGGGCATGTTCATGGCCTGAAAGGATTGAGTCATTGCATCATTGAGTCATTGAATCATTGGAAGGACAAAAGCTCTTCGCATCAATGATTCGATGACTCAATGAAACAATGATTCAATGAACCGATGACTCAATGATTCAATTCTAATGATTCAATTCCTTGACGCTTGCCGGAAGCAAAGTTAGAATGACGGCCCCCATGTAACCTTGAGGAGGATAGACTGATGGCTTCGCCCGAAGAGAAGGTGAAACAGATTATTGTGGAGCAGCTTGGAGTGGATGAGGCGGAAGTGACGCCCACCGCGCACTTTGTCGACGACCTCGGCGCCGATTCCCTGGACATCGTGGAATTGGTGATGGCGTTTGAAGAGGCCTTCGAGATCGAGATCCCCGACGAGGACGCGGAGAAGATTACCACCGTCAAAGACGCAATTGACTACATACAAGCCCACACAAAGAAGAACTGACCAGCGCAGGGCATGTCTCCACAGGAGGAGTACAGCTTGAACCGGAGAGTCGTCGTGACCGGTGTGGGATTGCTCACCGCCGTCGGCCTCGACACGGCGGAGTCGTGGCAAAATCTCTTGGCGGGCAAGAGCGGCGTGGCGCCCATCACCCATTTTGATACCACGGGCTTTGCCGCAACCATTGCGGCGGAAGTCAAGGGGTTCGACCCGCTTCAGTTCATCGAGAAGAAAGAACTGAAGAAGATGGGCATGTTCATCCAGTTTGCGCTCGCCGCCGCGCAGGAAGCGGTAAAGCAGTCCGGGCTCCAGATTACCCCCGACATCGCTGGGCGCGTGGGCGTCTACATCGGCTCCGGCATCGGCGGATTCGATGTAATCGAGCGCGAGCACACGGCGCTCATGCAAGGTGGTCCACGCCGGATCTCACCCTTCTTTATTCCCGCCTCGATCGTCAACCTGGCTTCCGGCCACGTCTCAATTCGCCATGGCGCCAAGGGACCGAACTCCGCCACCTGCACCGCCTGCTCCTCCAGCGCCCATGCCGTGGGCGATTCCTTCAAACTGGTCCAGCGCTGCGCCGCCGACGTGATGATCTGCGGCGGCACGGAAGCCGCCATCACCCCCATGGGCGTGGGTGGATTTGCCGCCATGCGCGCTCTCTCCACGCGCAATGACCAACCGGAGAAGGCCAGCCGCCCGTTCGATAAGGAGCGCGACGGCTTCGTGATCGGCGAAGGCGCGGGCATTCTGATTCTGGAAGGATTGGATTTTGCGCTCCGGCGTGGCGCGCCCATCCTGGCCGAAATCGTCGGCTACGGCATGTCGGGCGACGCCTTCCACATCACCCAGCCGGATGAAAATGCCGACGGGGCGGTGCGCGCCATGCGGGCCACGCTCGCCGACGCCGAGATTCTTCCCGAACAGGTCAGCTACATCAATGCCCACGGCACCTCCACGCCGTACAATGATCGCCTGGAAACCGTGGCGATAAAAAAGGTCTTCGGCGACCACGCTTACAAGATTCCCGTGAGTTCCACCAAGTCGATGACCGGCCACTTGCTGGGCGGCGCGGGCGGACTCGAGGCCGGCATCACCGCCCTCGCCTTGCAAGATCAGATCGTTCCCCCCACCATCAACCTGGAAAACCCCGACCCGGATTGTGATTTGGACTACGTGTCCAATAAGGCGCGCCAGGCCGAGGTGGAGTACGCCCTCTCCAACTCCTTCGGCTTCGGCGGTACGAACGCCGCACTGCTGTTGAAGCGGTATGCGGGGTAGCCTGGTGGTATCTTGGGTGATACGCCACGGCGGCGATCAGGCGCCGTGGCGTCGCTGCGGTGAGACGTGCCAAGGTCAACCGATGTAATCGGATTTGATCTTGAGCTTCTTGCCTGCGATCACGTTGATCTGCTCTTGATAGAACGTTTGCCCGTTGGCATTTCGCAGTTCGATGGTATGGTTGCCGGCCTTTAACGGGAAGCTTTTCAGTTCGCCCGTGCGGCCCGCAAATCCGCCATCGACGAAAATCTGATTACCCTTCTGTTTCGTCTGAATCTCGACTTCACCCGCATTGGGGACATAATATCCCGGTCCGTACCAGGGGCCGTACCAACCGTAATACCCCGGATAGAACCCCAGGCCAACGCCCCCATAGAACCCGCGTCCATAGAATCCGCGCCCCCCATAGAATCCACGGGCGGACGCTGCCGGTACAAATGTCACAAACGCCAAAAGGGCAATCGCTGAATATTTCAATAGTCGTTTCATAGCTTCTGCCCTCCTTCCACCGCCGACCTTCCAAACTCGCTTGCTCTTGACCGGCACACCCCGTTGGATGCAAAAAGCGACAAATTTGCTGCTTCCAATAAGCTACTTAAAATCAAGCATATAGATGAAATAATTCGGCGATCCTTGGTTATTATTGGGGATTTGTGGGGTATCCACAATGCATTTGTCACCTGCCACGGTCCTTTAGATTTTATTCCAGTACCAAAGGCTGTAGCCGGTAGCGCGGTCCAGTGGGAGTTTGGCGATCCTGAGATGCAGGAGGATCTGGCCGCGATGGTGGCCTTCGTGGGCGAGCGCATAACCGAGAAATGCCACTGGGCCCAACTTAGTGCTTTTGATGTGCCCCGTGCGCTCCGCTTCGGCGAACAATTCCCCCATGGCTTCACCGGAATCGATAAGCGCCTGCCGCAGCACCGCCCTGGGAGCCGTTCCGCCCGGAATTTTTTTTATTTTTTTTGCCAAAGTTCCCGCGCGGCGCTCGAGCCAGTAGAACCGCGCCATGTGAATATGCACAAAATAACTTGTCACCGTCTTACCTCGCGGGAGAATCGTCGCCGCCAGTTGCTCGTTGGTGAGAGCATCGAGCAACCGCAGGTTGACACGGTTATTGAGGTGCCAAGTGTCGGCGAGACCGCATTGAATATTGGTTTGGTCGGTCATAGGCCTCCTGTGATTTCCTAGGATTCCGGCGCGGCGAGCCCCGTGCGAAAAGTCAGGAAGATGCCCCGCGACCAGATTACCACGATTTGCTGCTGGTCGTGATTAGCTCCGCCGTGTCTTTCTCATTGACTATGGGCCGTGGCGGGTGCAGAATTTTCATTGGGGTTGTCAGGGGAAAAGGGTTCGGGTTTCCGGAGGCTCAAGCCCCCTGGTTCTGGCGCGCGGTACAATCATGCACAGCAAGAAATGGAAGTTCGGCATCGGCATCGGCATCATTCTCGCCGTAGTAGCCTGGGAAGGCGTTTCTGGGTTCCAGGAGAATAAAACCTACTACGTGACGGTGAACGAGCTCACCCAAGTGCAATCGGCGCGCCGCCACGTGCGGGTGGGTGGTGTTGTCGCGCAGGGGACAGTTGAGCGCCGCGGCGGGCAACTCAGCTTCCGGCTCGCCCAGGACACAAAATCGATTCCCGTAACCTATGTGGGAACCGATACGTTACCCGACACTTTCAAAGACGGCGCGCAGGCGATTGTCGATGGCGATTATCTGGCCAACGGGGAGTTCCGCGCCGAGAAAATCCAGGCCAAATGCGCTTCCAAGTACCAGGCTGCGCCAGGCTCACGGGGAGCGGGCGTGAAGGGCCCGGTGGCCGCGCTAAGCGGCGAGAAATGAGCTCCCGGGCATAGACCTCAGGCCGCCCGCGGCTTCCATCTCTGCAAGCAGAGTCCCTCAGGGAGTGTTTATGAACCAAGTCGGTAGTGTCGGCCTTATCGCCTCCCTGGCGTTCGCGGCCTATGCCCTTGTGGCCGGAGCCGTGGGGGGCAAGCTCCGCAGCCCGCGCATCACCCGCAGCGCCGAGCGTGCCGCCTTGGGATTCTTCCTCATGATCACGCTGGCGGTGGTTGCCCTGGAATACATGATCCTCACGAACGACTTCCACAACGCCTATGTGGCCGAACATTCCAACCGCGATTTGCTCACGTATTACAAAGTTGCCGCGCTGTGGGCTGGACAGGAGGGGTCGCTGCTGTTCTGGACGTGGCTGCTTTCGATTTACAGCGCCCTGGTGGTCTGGCAGAACCGCCGCAAGAACCGCCAGTTGATGCCCTACGTGGTTTCTGTGCTGATGGGAGTGGGCACGTTCTTTTCTCTTCTCGTCTTTTTCGTCGCGAACCCCTTCCAGGAACTTTCCCTGGCAACGAGCACGGGCACGCAAGCCTTTACCGCGCCGGATGGCAACGGATTGAACCCGCTCCTCCAGTACCACTCCATGGTGATTCACCCCCCCATGCTCTACCTGGGTTACGTTGGTATGGTGGTGCCGTTCGCCTTCGCCATGGCGGCGCTCATTACCCGGCAATTGGGCGACAACTGGATTCGCACCACCCGCCGCTGGACCATGGTTCCGTGGATGCTGCTCGGTTTTGGAATCATCCTGGGTGGTAATTGGGCTTACGCTGTGCTGGGATGGGGCGGTTATTGGGGATGGGACCCGGTGGAAAACGCCTCGCTGCTGCCGTGGCTTTCCGGGACGGCCTTTCTGCACTCGGTGATGATCCAGGAAAAGCGCGGAATGCTGAAAGTTTGGAACGTCGCGCTGGTCATCCTGACGTTCTTCCTGAGCATCTTCGGCACTTTCCTGACGCGCAGCGGGATTGTTTCTTCCGTGCACGCCTTCGCGCAATCCAACATCGGCCCGTTCTTTGCCGTTTTCCTGGCCATCATTCTGTTCTTTTCCGTCACCTTGCTTTTTCTGCGCCTGGACCATTTGAAAAGCGAGAACAAGCTTGATTCCATGGTCTCGCGCGAGAGTGGCTTCCTTTTCAATAATTGGATTTTGCTGGCGCTGGTGTTCGCGGTGTTCTGGGGAACGCTGTTCCCGGTGATTTCCAAGGCCGTCGAGAACGCCACGGTCACCGTAGGCGCGCCGTTCTTTAACAAAGTGGCAATTCCCATGGGCTTGCTGCTCCTGCTATTGACCGGCGCCGGACCGCTGCTGGCGTGGCGCAAGACGTCGTTCCAAAGTCTGAAAAGGAACTTTACGATGCCGCTCATTGTGGCGCTGGTGGCAGGCGTGGTGATGTTCGCGGAGGGCGTGCGCAACTTCTACGCGTGGATGACCCTCTTCCTCTCCATTTTCGTCCTCGTCTGCATCCTGGGAGAATTCTGGAAGGGCGCGCGCACCCGCATGAGGACCGCGAAGGAAAACTTTGCCCTGGCCATCTATAACTTGACAATGCGTAATACCAGGCGTTATGGCGGTTATATCGTGCACATAGGGATTGTTCTGCTCTTCATCGGTTTTGCTGGACAAGCGTTTAAAACGGATGCGAAGGGATTGATGCAGGAAGGCGATCTCTTGTCCGTAAAGAACTACATGCTGCGCTGTGACGGCCTCGTCACCGGCGACAACCCCAACTACGAATACACGCGCGCCCTTATCACCGTGACCAAGAACGGCGAGGCTTTTACCTCGATGCATCCGGAAAAGCGCTTTTACAAGGCCAGCCAGCAGCCCACCAGTTACGTGGCCATTCATCCCACGCTGTCCGAAGATGTCTACGTCGTGCTGGCGGGACTGGATCCCGATACCGGCAAGGCCATCATCCAGGTGTTTGTCAATCCGCTGGTCATGTGGGTGTGGATCGGCGGTTTCGTGACGCTGCTGGGCACGCTGCTGGCCATGGTTCCCAGTCGGGTCGAACGCGAGATGGCGGAAATGCGCCAGGCCCAGGAATTGGCAGTGCAGGCGGGCGATGCGTACTGAAGAGAAGTCTGAAGTCCGGGGTCGGGAGTCCGGAGTCCGAAGCCATCGGCACGGGGCGCCGTGCGGGCGACCGCGGATTTCGGACCTCGGACTTCGGACTCTTTTGTTGGCTGCCTCTCTGCTTGCTGCGTCGGTGGCGCGCGGAGATAGTGCGCGCAAGCCGACTCTGGAAGCTCTGGGCAATGAAGTGCAATGCACGTGCGGCTGTGTCGCGCCACTGAGCCAGTGCCCGATGCTTGATTGCGCCGAAAAGGCCGAGATGCGGGCGTTCATCCAAAAGGAAATTGCGGGCGGCAAGGATGAGACAGCCATTCTCCAGGATTTGTCGCTGAAGTACGGTGTTCAGGTGTTGACGGCTCCCCCCGCCCAGGGGTTTAATTTGGCAGTTTGGATCCTTCCCAGCGTGGGCCTGCTGGCGGGGTTGGGCTTTGTCGTGGTCATCGTGCGGCGCTGGAAGCGCAAGCCTGCTTTCGCGCTGGCTCCTGCTTCCGCGACCCTCGACCCCAAGGTACTCACGGCGGTGGAAGAGGAAATGAAATCGACGGGACTAGAGTAGGAGCTAGAAGCTAGGAGTTAGAAGTTAGAAGGCTCCTAACTTCCAGCTTCCAACTTCTAGATTCTGAGTCACGACTCTTGAGAGAATTATGTTGCTCAGCATGGCAGTACTAGTTGCGGTGGGGATGGCGGTTTACATTGTCTTTCCGTTGCTCAGCGCAGAAACGGCAGGCGGCCCTCTGCCCCTGGACGTTACGGTGCTCGGCGATCTCAAAAGGCGCCGGCTGGTGGTTTACGATAACTTGAAAGACCTGGAGTTTGAATTTCAGTCCGGCAAGATCGCGCGCGAGGATTACGAAGCGCTGCGGACGAATTACCTCGGCGAGGCGGCAGGATTAATGGCAGCTACCCAGGAGGCCGAGGTGCTCAAGCACGACGATGCGGTGGTGGAACGTGAAATCGCCGCGCGCCGGGCGCAGCGCAATGCGCAGCCTCCGATTGAGTACACTTGTTCAGCCTGCGGGTATGAGAATCCGTTGCCGGTAAAATTCTGCGGCGAATGCGGTGCACGAATCGCCGCCCCGCGGAAAAAGTAAGTGAAGCGCGGACCTATTCAGTTCCCATGACCGTGAAATTGCTTCCATCCAAATTCCTCACCATTTCGGCGGCTTGCCTTTGGCTGCTGGGTTCAGGTTCCGCTCTGCTCGCCGCCGGAGGCAAAATCTCGGGGCAAGTGGTGAACGGCACCACTGGCAGCCCTGTGGCCAATCAAACCCTTCAGCTCTTGATGCCGCGCGGCGGGATGCGGCAAGTTGCCACCGCAGTGACGGATGCGAGCGGCCATTTCGCGATCGCCTCCAGCGACCTCGCCACCGATTCTTTTTACCTCCTTCAGGCAGTTTTCCAGGATGTGAATTATCACGCCCCGGTCAAGTTTGATGACCGTGGCCAAGCCCAAGTCGACATCACCGTTTACGACGCCACACGCGCCGCGCCGCCCGTGCGGATTCAATCCGCCCGCATCATCGTCCATGCGGAGGGCGACAAGGTTCACGTGCAGGAGATGTTCGCGATCCGCAATTCCTCGGACCCGCCGCGCAGCTACATGAATGTTGATGGCACCTTCCTCTTTCACCTCACCAAGGCCACCGGCGATCCCACTGCCGCGGTTGCCGGCCTGATGAACATGCCACTGCCGCAGCCCGTGAGCCCCGGCAAAGGGCCGGGTGACTTCTATATTCAGTACCCCCTCAAGCCGGGCCTGACCGTGATGATGGTCGCATACGATAGCGCTTACGTTTCGAGCAAGCTGGACCTTGCGGACTCCGTCGCCTACCCCATCGACAGCGTGGAGATGCTGGTCTCGCCCTCCAACCT
Organism: Terriglobia bacterium; assembly: GCA_049522495.1. Classification (GTDB taxonomy): domain Bacteria; phylum Acidobacteriota; class Terriglobia; order UBA7540; family UBA7540; genus Bog-366. The sequence continues at coordinate 17,691 of JBEKNU010000001.1, read as the reverse complement.
TTCCGTGGACTCCCGGCTGTTCAAGGCCGCGGGGGCCGATGCGGAAACGGGAAGCCAGAAGTACTTGGCGGAAAGCGTGCCGCCCAACGCCCAACTCGCCGCCAGCGTGAGTGGTGAAGCGGCGGCCAGTGAAACTGCGGCGGGCGGCGCCGCGGCCGGCCAGGCTGACGGGGAAGTGAAGAGCCTTCCCAACTCCATGTCGCGAATGGGCGGACCTCTGCTCGCCTGCTTCTTGCTGGTCCTGCTGTGGGGGCTGGGTGTGCGCGTGGCCAAGGAATGGCCCCAGTGGAAAGCCCGGCAGAGCGCCAGCGAGCTTCAGAAGGCGCTGGAAGCCGAAGTGGAAAAGTTGTTTAATTCTCTCGCCGACTTGGACGAGCTCTTCGCGACCAAAAAGATTGCGGAGAAGCCCTATTGGAAAGAGCGCCTGGAATTGAAAGCGCGCCTGGTGGCGACACTGAAGAAAGCTCCGCCCGCGCTGCTCGAGTCCTATGCTATCCGACACACCCCGCGCTAGACCCGCGCTGGAACTGCGCGATGTTTCCAAACAATTCGGGATCTTGCAGGCTTTGAGCGGTGTTTGCTTGCGCGTCGAGCCGGGAAACTCCATCCTGCTCTATGGGCCGAACGGCGCGGGCAAAACCACGCTGCTGCGCGTGCTCTCCACGCTGGCCCGTCCCAGCGAAGGCAAGGTTCTGTATGACGGCGCCGACGTCCACGCCAACCCTGCCGCCGCGAAGGCCGCCATCGGGTTCGTATCGCACACCACGTTTCTTTACGGCGAACTTACCGCGCGTGAAAACCTGGAATTCACGGGCAAGCTCTTCGGTCTAACTGATCTCCCGCCGCGGGTGGCCGGCGTGCTTGACCTCTTCCACCTCCGCGAGCGGGCGGAGACTCCGGTGCGCGAGCTTTCTCGGGGGTACCAACAACGGGTTTCCCTGGCGCGGGCGTTTTTGCACGACCCCCAATTTCTGCTGTTGGATGAGCCCTTCACCGGGCTCGATGCAGCGTCCGCCGAGTCCCTCGAAGGCCTGATGCAGCGCCTGCAAGGGCAAGGCAAGGCCCTGATTTTCTCCACCCACAATTTTGAGCAAGGCCGGGCCATCGCCCAGCGGCTCGTGGCGCTGGAAGGCGGAAAGGTGAGGTACGATGGGCCAATCAGCGCAGCGCCCCTCGCTGCACTACGAACAGGAGTTAGAAGCTAGAAGTGAGGAGTTAGGAGTCAGGAGACAGGAGTTAGAAGAATACAGGAAGCGGCCGTTTTATTCTGTCTCCTGACTCCTGTCTCCTTACTGTCACCATGCGCACTCTTCGAGTCATCTCCGCCATTTTCATGAAGGACCTGCGCGTCGAGTGGCGACACCGCGAGACGCTTGCCTCCATGTGTATTTTCGGCCTCCTCGTGGTGTTCCTGTTCAACTTTGCCTTCGAGCCGGCGCGGGAGGAGACGCTGCGCTTGCTGCCGGGGCTGTTGTGGATTGCGTTTGCCTTTGCCGGGGTGTTGGGATTCAATCGTTCCTTTGCGGCGGAGCGTGAGAACGCGGGACTGGAGGGCATGCGCCTGGCGCCAATCGACCCCGGCGCCATTTATCTCGGCAAAATGCTCGCTAACCTGTTCTTTATGGGAATTGCCGAGGTCATTGTGGTCTTCGCGACAAGCCTCTGGTATAACTTCTCTTTCATCCCGGCGCTGGGCTGGTTCGCACTTACCACCTTCTTCTGTACGTTGGGCTATGTGGCGGTGGGCACAACCTTCGGGGCCGTCGCCGCCAACACTCGCATGCGCGAGGTCATGCTCCCGGTGCTCCAGTTCCCGGTGGCCGTCCCCATCTTCATCGCCGGCGTGGAGGGAACCACCGGAGCACTCAAGGGTGATCCGGTCAGCGATTATGCGGGCTGGATCAAACTGGCGGCAGGATTTAGCATCATCTTTGTGGTTTTGTCGTACTTGTTGTTTGAGTATGTTCTTGAGGAATAGTCCGTGGTCCGTTGTCAGTGCTCAAATGGTCATGGGGCACTACCCTACCGGTTACGACGGACAACGGACTACGGACCGCGGACAAAGAACTAAATCATGAGAAAAGTCTTCCCTCCCACTCTGCACCTCATCGTGACGTACGCGTGGCTGATGGTGGCTACCTACTTGATATTTTTCTATGCGCCGCAGGAAGCCACCATGGGGGAAGTGCAGCGCATCTTCTACATCCACGTGTCGTCGGCATGGACGGCCATGTTGGCTTATTTCCTGATCTTTCTCGGCAGCGTGGGATATTTGTGGAAGCGCCGGGATGGAGCGGATGATTTCGCCCACGGCGCGGCGGAAGTGGGCTTTGTCTTCTGCACCTGCGTGCTGGTGACGGGCCCGCTGTGGGCGAAACCGGTCTGGGGCATTTGGTGGACGTGGGACGCGCGCCTGACGCTCACCTTTGTCTTGTGGCTTCTGTTTGTCTCTTATCTGATGTTGAGGAGTTACGTCATCAATCCCGGGCGTGCGGCAGTTCTTGCAGCGGTAGTGGGCATTATCGGGTTCGTCGATGTGCCGATTAATTACATGGCGATCCGCTGGTGGCGGACGCAACATCCCCAGCCGGTAATCGCCGGCGGCGAGGGTTCCGGCCTTGATCCACGCATGTGGGTGGCGTTATTTGTAACCTGGGGCGCGTTCCTTTGTCTATTTGCTTACCTGCTGCGGCAGTATATGCGCCTCGCGGCGCTAAGCCGTGAGGTCGCGCGTATGCGGCGACTACGGGGGACGAATCTTGCATCCTAGAATCCAGGCAATCGACAATCGTTCATCATCCATCGTCAATGGGGCATCCCAGGGGGGATAGCATGTGCAACGTTTATCTGGTTCTCGCCTACGGACTCCTTTGGGGCATCTTTACGATCTATGCCTGGGTGATCCACGGCCGCCAGCAGCGGCTGGAAAAGGAATTGGAAGAACTCAAAAAGGCGCCCGGCCAGCGGTAGCGTCTTTTCGCCCCGTTAAATGTGACAGGTAGCGCCAACCTAAGAAACAGCTCGCAACACCTCCTCCGCTACACGTGTGACTCAAGTTATGGTATCTTGGCGTTGCTAAAGAATCTGACTCCCGTCCGGACCGCGGGGGCAGGATGGGGCCATTCTGGGCCGGGCAATGTGGCGATGCGCCTCCACGGGAACGAACTCGTGTGTCCGCCGTAAAATCGCCACTCCACTTTGAAGAAGAACCATGAAGAAGATCGGACGATACAACATCATTTCCGAGTTGGGCCGGGGCGCCATGGGAATCGTTTACAAAGCCTCCGACCCGACCATCGGCCGCGAGGTGGCCCTGAAGGTTCTCTCCCTCAGCGCCTCTGCGGAGGAAGGAACCAACAGCGCGCAGGAAATGTTCATGCGCGAAGTCCGGGCCGCCGGCCGATTGGCGCACCCCTCGATTGTCACGATTCACGACGCCTTCGATGACGCGGAAAACCAGACCAGTTGCATCGTCATGGAGATGGTCCCGGGTGTAACCCTGGAGAAAATTCTTAATTCGGGCTCTCCCCTGACGACCGAACAAATCCTTATTTTAGTGCGGCAAGTTGTGGAGGGGCTTGATTATGCGCATCGGCATCAGGTTATCCATCGCGACTTGAAGCCGGCGAACATCCTGGTGACCGAGGATGGGCGCGCCAAAATCACGGATTTTGGGATCGCCAAAGTGCTGGCACAGCAGGGCGTGGCGCGCACCGTGGGCATAATGGGCACGCCTTCCTATATGTCGCCTGAACAGGTGAAGGGAGGCGAAATTGACGCCCGTACGGATATCTTCTCTTTGGGCATCATGATTTTCACGATGCTCACGGGGAAGAAACCCTTCGCCGGCAATACCGCTGCCGTGATGTTCCAGATCGTTTACGAAGAACCGCCGGCGACCAGTAGTCTCAATGCTCAGCTAACGCCTGCCCACGATTATGTGGTTAGCAAGTGCCTGGCGAAAGACCGCGACCGCCGGTACTCCTCAGCGCGCGAATTGCTGGGAGACCTGGACGACCTTCAACAGGGTCGTCCGCCCCGCACGCAGGCAATGGCTTCAGAGCTTGCCGCTGCCCAACTAGGTCCGGCGGGGGCTCCGGGGCCGGACCAGACGCTCGCCATGCCGATTCCGAGCCTTATCAAGGCAGCGTCCCAGCAACCGGCGCCACGGCCCGCGCCCCCCCCGGCCACTCCAGGGAAAGCGGGAGGTCCAGTTATGCCTCCCCCAACGGACCGGACCATGGCCATGTCGATCCCGGGCCTTATGAAGGCAGCCTCCCAGCAGCCGGCACCTCGGCCTGCGGCCCCCGCACCACCATCGGCGCCACCTCAGCGTGCGGCTGCGCCGCCTAAACCGGCGGCAGGGTCCCCGGGCGCCCCTGCGCAAGGAGGTGGCCCCGCTGCTCCTCCCACGATGGACCGGACCATGGCCATGTCGATCCCAGGCCTCATGAAAGGGGCGTCGCAGCCTCCATCGCCGAGGGTGGTTTCCGCGCCTCTTCCCGTGCCGGTGCAACCGCCCAAGCCTGTCATCCCGCCACCCGCCACACCAGCGCGGGCTCCGCAGGGTCGACCTCTCACGGGACAAACCCTGCCGATGCGGGTGCCGGATCTTTCTGCCTTATCCTCGACGCCGCCATCGTCGCCACGCGCGGCGCCAGTGCCTCCGGCTCCGCCTGAATCCTCCCTGAGTGAGCAGAGGCTTCCGAAGTATGTGCCGGACCTTTCCACCACGTCTCAGGCGTCCGGGCCACTACCCATGCCGCTCGCGCCGTTCCCTCAACCCGTCGACGAGAGCGCGGTCGAGCCGGCGGAAACTCCCGGCGCCGTGTCGACCGCACCCAAGTCGAAATTCATCCCCGCTGTGGTGGGCGGCGTGGCAGTTGTCGTATTGGTGGTAGCGACGTGGGGTTACTGGAAGTTTCACTCGGCAAAGATTGCGCCCTCCCCGCCCCCCTCAGTCGCCGTCCAAACGCCGCCGGCGATTCCGCCGCCGATTACAAGTACCGTTGCCACCCCAACTCCCTCGCCGGCCTCAACGGTAGAACAAGCGAACCCGCCGGTGAGCGCAACTCCGGAGGCGGCAAAGAAAACCGTCGTACACAAGCCGAAGCAGGCGATCGTGCCCCACCCGGCTGCGCCCGCGCCGACGCCACCTCCGGCCCAGCCTGCGCCCGTCGTTGCAGCGCCGCCTCCCCAGCCCTCGCCTTCCCAGCCCAGCCCCGAGGACATTGCCAAGGCCGAGGCCGCCAGACTCGCCAAAATTCCCCGGATCGTCAAGGTTCTCTGCAATTTCGGCCTTAAGGAGGCGACGTTTGTTTTTTCCGCCGGCGGGAACACCCTTTTTGAAGAGCCTTTAAAGGGGAAGAAGGTAAAGGGAGGATTCCTGGGGATTAAAGGCTCCTATCAAGGAACTTTCTCGCATACCATCACGGTGCCAGCCGGCATGTCGGAGGTTTCCATCCGTGTCATCGCCAGGGACGGGGCGACGGATATTACCAAAGCCATCAAGATGCCGGCGCCGGGGGGCTTTGTTCCCACGCTCGCCGTGGAAGTTGACAACGAACACCTGTCTCTCAACTGGCAAAGTTCCGCCGCCGCGAAATAGCCATGCGAAGTCACCGCGGCCTCTTGCCAGGCAACACTTTTCATGGGGTTCGATACCGAACCCAGCGCGTCATTTACATTCGCGCCAGAGCCTTGTAAAATGCGCCTTCCCGCGTGGGGGAATGACGAGCCCCCAAACCGCGGCAGATCGTGGGGAGCAAGGCCTTGTGGTTCATGGCGCCTTCCAGAAGAGTTTACTGGATTTGGTGATTCGAGGGCCGCGCTGAAAGGCCGCGGGAGCCGATGCGGGAAGACCGCACACGCGCGGAACGCAATGAAGGAGGCAGAGTATGGCATTGAATACCGTTGAGAAGGACGTGAACGGAGTCACGGTCCTGGAACTGGCCGGCCGTGTAACCCTGGGTGAGGAGAGCAACCAACTCCGCACCAAACTCAAGGACCTTCTGAGCCAGGGCAAAACGCGATTGGTTCTTGACCTTGCGGAAGTAACTTACATCGATAGCGCCGGCTTGGGCACGCTGGTGGCGGGATTCACCTCGGCGCAGAACCAGGGCGCCAACCTGAAGCTGGCCAACCTCACCAAACGCTTTAACGAACAGCTCAACATCACTAAACTGGTAACGGTATTTGACGTTTACGATAGCGTCCAGGACGCCGTCAAATCCTTCCAATCAGCGTCCTGACCGTGCCAGCGCACCGGCGATCATCCTGATTCGCAGCCCGCACCGAGGGAGGAATCCTTCCGCGGGGCGGCGCGCGCTTCTGCGGAGACCGTAATTTGTTCCCCGCCGCGGCTCGCGAACGGCACGCAGCGGAATTCCACGGGAGGAATTATGGGTCATCAAATTGGCTGGGGCCTGATGCTGGTTTTTGTGGGAGGCATGCTCAACGGCAGCTTCGCGGCCCCCATGAAGCGGCTCGCCGCCTGGCGTTGGGAAAACATCTGGCTGCTCTATTCTCTGTCCGGCCTGTTGATTCTTCCCTGGATCATCGCGGTGGCCACCGTTCCTCATCTCGGCGGGGTGTTTCAGCAATCTTCCAGTGGGGTGCTGGCCAAGATTGCCCTTTTCGGATTCGCCTGGGGCATTGGCGGCCTCTTGTTTGGCCAGGGAATCGCGCGCGTGGGACTGGCCCTTGGTTTCGCTGTGATTCTCGGCATCACCTCGTCCTTCGGAGGGTTGGTGCCCATGGCGATCCTTCATCCGGACCAACTGCTTACCCGGCAAGGTCTGGCGCTGATCGCGGGGACAGTGGTTATGACCCTCGGGTTGGTTTTCCTGGCGGTGGCGGGAAAGCGCCGCGAACGCGAGCAGGCCTCCGGATCGGCCGGGTCGGAACGCTCGGGCTTTGGGGTGGGGCTGGTTATATGCATTCTCTCCGGGGTCTTTTCCTCGATGCTCACCTTCGCTTTTGTCTTCGGCGGTGAATTGCAGGATTTCTCGGCCCATGCCGGGGCTTCCGCGGCGATGTCAGGCAACGCCATTTGGGCGTTGGCGGTGAGTTGCGGTTTTCTGCCCAACGCGGCTTATTGCCTTTACCTTTTGAACAAGAACCACACCTGGAGTGTATATCGGGAGAAATCAACGGGCCTTGCCTTTGCCCTGGGCGCGACTCTCATGGGTTTGCTCTGGTATAGCGGTCTGGTGGTTTACGGCATGGGCACCGCCGCGCTGGGCACATTGGGCAAAATCGTTGGCTGGCCCGTGTTCATGTCGGTTGATATCATCGCCGGGATCGGCTGGGGTTTCCTGGGCGGCGAATGGAAAGGCGCCAGCCGCACCGCCCTCGCCTACTGCCTCACTGGCATCGCTATTCTCTTCCTCGCCATCGGCGTCATCAGCTTCGGCAACGCATCGTGACGGCGCTTTGAAAGTCGTCAGTCATCAGTTTTCAGTAAAAGCCACTCCGCGCGCTTTTTTTGCTGATGACTGAAAACTGAGGACTGATAACTTCCAAGAAACTCGTGCTAGGATTACAATCCGCTAGCGAGGGCGGCAGAATGCTGTTGTTGGCGAATCCACGACATGACGTTGGCGGGAGGGCGCTGGTGGCGGAGTTCGGCGGCCATAAATTTCATGTAGGGGTCGACGTGTTTGAAGAAGAGCTTGTAGCCCGCGCAGAGGTAATTCAATCCCGGCTCGCCGTCGGGGGTCGAGATGAAGCGGTGCTTGGGGCACTCCCCGTTGCAGGCAAAGCGCACGTCGCATTCACGGCAATAGCGCGGCAGTGAGTCGCGTTTGTCGAGGCCAAAGCTGCGTTGCTGGTCGGAATTCACCAGCGCCTGGAGGGGTTGCTCCAGGATGTTGCCCAGCTTGTTCTCAGGGTAAACGTAGTGGTCGCAGGAGTAGAGGTCGCCATTGTGCTCAAGCGCCATGGCGGCGCCGCAGGTCGGCCGGAAAACGCACAAGCTCGGCTCCAAGCCCAGCCAACTCTCCAGCGTGACGTCAAACAATTGGACGTAATAATTTCCCACATCCTTCCGCACCCATTCGTCGAAAATCGTGCACAGAAAGATGCCGTACTGCCGCGGCTCCACCGACCACTCGGAAACGTCGGCAGTGTGCGGGTCGCGCGGAGAAATCAGGACCAACCCATCGGGGTTCGCAGCCTTGGCCACCCGCTCCACAATGGGGATGAACTGCATGAATTGGCACCCGATGCCTTTCAGAAACCGATACACGCGCAAGGGGTGCTGGGAATTCCGGCGGTTCACCACCGTGAGGGCGTTGAATTCGACCTGATGCTTTTTCAGGAAGCCCAGGCCGCGCATGACGCGGTCGAACGTAGGCGCCCCGCCTTTATCCACGCGGTAGAAGTCATGAAGTTCGGCAGGGCCGTCAATCGAAATCCCGATCAGGAAATGGTTCTCGGCCAGAAACTCGCCCCAGCAATCGTCAAGCAGGACGCCGTTGGTTTGGAAAGCGTTTTCAATCTTCTTTCCGTTGGCATACTTGTTCTGAATGGCGATGACCTTGCGAAAGAAATCCACACCCAGCAGGGTGGGCTCGCCGCCCTGCCAGGCAAAGGAAATGGCCGGCGCTTCCTGCGCGGTAATGAATTGCGAGATGTAGGACTCCAGAACCGGGTCGGGCATGCCCCAATCCCGCTTCTTGCCGTAAAGGTTTTCCTTTTCGAGGTAAAAGCAGTAACGGCAATCCAGATTGCAGATCGGGCCGATCGGCTTGGCCATGACGTGAAAGGCCGTGAGGGATTTGGCCGGGTTTTTGTTGCGCTTCTTCATCGGTCAACATGGGAATTATGAGGTCAGACTGGGGTCTCCTTCAAGTCCCAAAGGAGAGCCGTGGCAGGGGATTCCCGAGCGCCGGGACGCGGGAACAGAATTCGAGACGGCAAGGCGGGGCGCGTGTGCTACTCTATAAGTACCCGTCTGTATGGAGCCACGGGCCTGTAGCTCAGATGGATAGAGCAACGGTTTCCTAAACCGTGGGTCGGGAGTTCGAATCTCCCCAGGCCTACCATTCTTTTCAGTGGGTTAGCCCGAAATCGACGGACGGGCCGAGTACAAACTGGTACAACTGCAAAGGGTCACGCATTCAAAAGCACCTTTGCCACTTCATGAACAGCTTCCCGTTTAGCCGCTGAAACCGCCTGCGTATACATGTTCATCGTGGTCTGTATATCGGCGTGTCGGAGCAGTTCCTTTTGCACGGCCATATTGGTTCCAGCGTTGTGAAGAATCGAGGAAAAAGTGTGCCTGAATGTGTGCCACCCAATCTTTCCGATCCCAGCTCTCATAGCAGCGGGCTTGATGTGATCAGTGAGCATTACGCCGTGCCATCGAGGTTTGCCGGAATCCCCCGCGAAGATGTAATCTTCCGGGGCAACATAAGTCGCTTGCCGCCTGTGCTCCAAAAGCGCCTTGGCAAGCTCAGGGTCAATGGGCATAGGCTTCTGAGACGCCTCAGTTTTGGTCGCATAAACCTTGCCACAGACAACGCTACGCTGAACGAGGATGGTTAGATTCTCCCAGTCGATATCACCCCATCGAAGCCCAATAATCTCACTGATTCGGAGCCCCAGGCATCCGGCAACAAGTACCATCGTCCGATGTGGCTCTGACAGTTCGGGCAGGAGCTTCCTGAACTCTTCGGGCGTCAATACACGAGGAAGACGTGTGCGTTTAGTTGACTGCCGTACGAGCTGAATGGGGTTCCTATCGACTAACTCCCACCTAATGGCGCAGTTGAACAATAGGTGTATTAGGTTGCGAATGTGCGCCTTCGTGTTAGGTGCCCGCGGGATGCCTTTAAGCCAGTTTTCGACAGCCATCGTCTTGACTGATTCTAGTGACTGAGTTCCCCACTTGGGCTTAATCCAATTTCGGAGAATGCCACGGTAAGCGCTCGCCGTATCTTCCCGAACACTTACGGACATCTCCTCTGCCATGTAGCGGTCTATCAAAGCCCCTACCGTTACACGGTGAAACTGGGCCTGCGGATTTTGAGCGTTGATCTGCATGCGTAAATGCTCAACGGCCCTTTCTGCGTCGGCGTGAGTCGGGAGTTTCTCAACCGTTCCAATTAACACTGATTTAAGCTTTCCGTTTTCCATCCAGCGGAATTGCCAAACCTTCGGCCCTTTCTTCCGCTTTCGAAGAGTCAAATTTCCATATTGGTATCGTGCCTGCATAGTCCCTCCAATCAAAATTGAGTTTCTATGCGGCACGGTTGGCGAGATGATTTTAGCCTTGAATCAATCCAGGCGTCCAGCGTTGTTGCGCGATACCGCCAGAACTTACCAACCTTTAGCGCTGGCACTTCGCCACGCTTCGCCATCCGTTCAAGCACTTTCGGATGAATCTTCAGAACCCGTGATGCTTCCTTGCTGGTAAGAAGTGTCTCAATTCCATCTGACATACAGATCAGAACCTTTCAGGGCAGCTATAATTCAATGTCCGTGCCCCATAAAATGGTTTCATGCTCCACAACCGAATCCACGCCAATCCCGATCGTTCTCGACCTCAGTTCCTTGAAGTCGTCCACCAGCGTTCACAGAATCCGATCATTACGTGGGTGCAGTGAACAGATTCCTGTTCTTCCTTTGTGCCTGTGCCCTTGCCATCCAATAAACTTGATATGCCGAACTATTTTTTCTGTCAAACGGCTGCGACGGGACTGTCCGGGCGACCGGGGCGGCAAAACTTAACCAACGTGCGAAGAGATGCTAATGCCTCTGATGTCTTACACTTAGCGTGATCTTGAATCAAAAACCCTGGGGATTTGTCTTAGACGGCGGTTCAGAATCGAAAAAGCGTGTTTCTGAATGGCAATCCTGGAACCTGCATATACGGCAGGACGGAAACTGTAATCGATGCAACAAACACGTGGAGCAGAACCTACGAGTTTCGTGGGGGGCACCTAAGCTTGCTAACCACCACAGCATGGAAGGACGGCGGCTTGAGAAATCTTTGGACCAGTGAAAGATATTTGGCGCCAAACATGCATGTGCCGGTGTGACCCCAGAACTCTGCCCCTGGAACCACGCGAGAATCCTTCGCTGAGCGTAAACCAGCAACCAAATCGCGGTTTGTTCAACAACTCCAGGTTGAAAAATGATTGGACCAGCGAAAATTGTTTGGCAGATATCTTGCCGCGGAGTCAACCCACGGAGGGTCAGATCTCTCGCGCAACAGCCGTCTCGCATCGCCTTTTCGCACCTACGCAGTTCAAACGTACGCGGGAGACACGATGCGACCCCGCAGTAGTGCGGCCGCCCGGAGCCTTACGGGAAGGGTTCAAGCTTTTGATTGGAGTTAGTCGGAGCCGTTGACGATCCAGCCGCCGCTGTGCCAGCCGAATGCCCCTAACCTCCGCTGGACCCGGGCGTAGGTCCCCTGTCACTGTCGCCCACCGCGCTCAGGATCTTGATCGCCTTGTTCATTTGCTGATCTACGCCGGCATTCAATTGGCACGGATCTACCTCTACCAAAACATCCGGTGAGACTCCTTTGCCTTCGAGGCAATCGCCCTTCGATGTGTACCAACCGAAAACCGGCAAACGCACCCAGTACCCACTGCCGACCTTGAAATTCGCCGCCCCGAGCACGTTCCCTGCTGTCTGCTTGCCAACAACAGTTGCCAGTCCATTTTCAGCGGCAAAGCCGGCCACCATTTCTGCTGCGCTGTTAGTCCATTCGTTCACGAGTAGGACGATGTGGTTATGAAAGGGCTGCGGGCCCAAACCCTGTGTTAGGAGGAAAATCGACTTGTCACGGAATGAGAAGCGCAGCAGGGTCCAGAACAGCTCTATCCCCGTGCGTGGCATCGGAACGGGCAGGAGGTCCTCTCTTCTGTACCCCGTCCGAAGACGACGTGGGGTTAAGCTATATCCGATCGGTATTTGCCCAAAGCACATATAACTCGCAAGCCTTGCCAGTCCCAGGCCCCCACCGATATTCCCACGCAGATCGACAATTAAGCGGCTTATCCCTTTCGTTTTGAGATCCGTGATGGCCGTATCAAGGTCCTTCGCAAACCGCAGCCCCATGGCGCCGGGGAAATACACTATTTTGAGGAGACCAACGTTGGGCGCGACAATTGCGTGCGACAGGCTCTTGGGCTCAACGATCGGTGGGCGCGTCCCCGTACCTTTTCTCTTCGGGACTTCCAATACAACGGCACGCGCTCTCTCACCCCGGGCATCAGCAATCATCAAGCGATATGTCTGCCCCACATCGAAGAGAGGTATCGAGGGTGGAAGGCACCCAGTCCCGTCCACGGCGAGCAGCAGGTCGCCGGGCTTGATTCCCGCAACGTGGGCGGGACCGCCTTCAAACACGTCCAAGAAAAACAAGTGTTCGGATCCTGCCACGGAGAAGCCGCGAAGCGTTGCATTGATCGAATGTTGGGGAAGAACCAGTTTTCCGTGTTCGTGATAGAAACCGGTGTGGCTGCTGCCGAGTTCTGATAGGAGCTGCCTTACACCACTCTCGAATGTGGAGGTTTCCGCTGCCAGTAGCTCAGGGGTCCGTTGGTCGACCAGGGCTGTCCATGCGTCGTAGTTCACACCGCCGACATTGATGTGATGCTCCAGCACTCGCTTCTTAATGGAAGTTAGGATTCTGGCGCGATCTTGTGGACTGAGCGAGATTATGATGTTGTTATTCATCGTCATGGGAGGATGTGGCGCGATCATCGGCGCCGTCGAATATGAATCCGGCCCAATAGTACGGGGCGACAACGGGGCCGAATTCCTTCACCGTATCCCGTTTTGCATGTGTGAGCGCCTCAGCCGTGGGCTCATGTGCAGCCAAGTGCTCGTAGAAGTGCGTCATGATCACCAGCGAATATTCGTCGTTGATGGACCACAGAGTGGAAACGACTGCCTTCGCCCCAGCGAGGAGAAACGCCCTGGAGAGTGCCGCAACACCCTCTTCGCCTTCCAGGAGTCCGATTGCCGTATCGCAAGCCGACAGGACGACTAAATCAGCGTTGAGGTGGAGCTGAACGATTTCCGACGCATGCAAGAAGCCGTCTTCGCCCGCCGCGGGATCGCTCAGAAGAACCAACGCTGAGTTATTTGGATCTTCTTTGCTTGCGAACCCATGAACGGCCAAATGGATAATGCGGTATTGTGCGAGCCCGGCACGCTTGAAGGCCGATTCGGTAGCCTTCGATCCCAGCAATAAAGTATCGGTCGGGTCATGAATCGCTGCCTCCGCAGCAAGCACCTCGTCTTTAGAGGCAGGCAGGTTCGACAGCTCATTGGCATCGTAACCGCGCGTGAGCGAGGCCTGTTTCAACTCGGTGGGGTCGTAAGGAATCCCGCCCACTCCCAAGAGCTCATGTGCGAAGGGGTGCGACTGGCGCCGAATCTGCGTAAGCAGATAGAAAGTGGTTGCTGACGGCTCATAAATGACAGTGTGCGTCTCGACGAGGTAGCGCCCTGAGTCGTTGACGAATCCTTCAAAGGGGACGAGATGCAGCGGTCCGTCGGGGATGATTACCAGAGTTTCTCTTTGCGCAACCTCGGCAACTGGTCGAAGCAGCATATCATACAGTTGACTACCCTCGTCACGAGCCGGTTGTTTCGCTTTGACAGCCTTCAGATAGGTTGCAATGAGCCTGTTGATGCGCTCTCTACTAGGTAGGGGAACGATACGGGAACCGTCGTGGGAAATCACCAAGCAATACGACTGCGGGTCCGCCACAACGTACTCCAGGATTGACGTGGATGGGCTGAGGCTCCGTTCGATACGCGCCACCCCGATTGTCTCGTGGGCCCGAGCCTTCAGGATGTTGACATCCGGGGTAACCCACCGAGATTGCTCTGCCATGAAGATTTGATCGCGAACGCTGCGTACTTGGGCGGTCGACCGCGCGGCCATCAGTTTGAGCTGGAGCTGCGAAATCGTGCGCTCCTCTCTTCTTGCCTCTTGCGGTGTGACGGCACCGGCCATCAGCAGGTCGGTCGTAATGCGGCCGCGAACTTGTTCGATGATCGAAAAAGCTTTCGCCGGGTCATTAAAGTGCTGCGCGATCAAACAAAAATGTTGTGAGAACAATTCGCTGGAGGCACTGATCAATGCGGTTTTATCCAAAACACCGGAGAGGTTTCCTATGGTGGAGTCGACAAACGCAGAAGCGCGATCATAGGTACGGTCGGCATCGGAATATGCCCCCTGCTTGACCTCAATTTCGGCAAGGGTTCGTAGACATTCCGGAACAGAGGAGATATCACCACTCGTCTGAATCGATGCGGCCGCGAGGGCAGCGAAATGTTCCGCCTTCGGCAGATCCCCCTGTTTGCGGTATATATCGGCCAGCAGAGACTGCGCTGTACCCATATGCCGCACTAAGCCGGCCTTTTGGGACAAGGGAAGGGACTGTTCAAGGACGGATAATGCCGTTGTGTATTCGCCCTGAGCTAAAGCAAGGTGCGAGATTTGGATCAACACTTGCGACTCGTGTGCCGGCCGATGCAGGTCTCGGGCGTGCTTTAAGATGTCTGCGGCGAGAGCTTGCGCGGCCCCGAACTGCTTAAGGCCGATCAGTGCGTCTAAGCGCTGCTCGTAGGTCAGAAATGGATAACCAGTATCTGGCGTGGCGAGGGCGATCTGTAAAGCCTTGTCGAGATAGGGGAGAGCCTGCTCGTACATTTTTGTGAATACCAAACCCATCCCGAGTTCTGTCAGGTAGCGGATTTGGGCGCCAGCGTCACCGGCTGCGGTTGCAGCAGCTAAAGCGCCGCCAACATTCCTGCGAGCTGTCGCCAGATCGCCATCATAGAAGGCCACCAAACCTAGCTGAGCCAAGGCGCGGTACTGCCATTTCGTATCGTCCAGCTCACGTGCCAGTGCCTGTACTTGTTGCCAGTCATCCCGCATCTCACCAGAATTAAGCTCTGCGTCGATATCGCCTTTGACAATGAAGCAAAACATCCGGAGCTGCCTATCGTTGAGAAGGAGGGGGCTCGTGTTCAATTCTTCGCCGAGCTGGGCCGAGATCACCGGCAACCTACCTTGTTCCACCGTCGACCTGATCCTTCCCAGTTGGGCATACAAAGCGTTCCGTTGATCGCCCGCTGCAACGAACATCTTCTCGGCTTGGCTAAACTCTGGCCCGGCATCCGCCCAGTTGTATAGATCAGCTAGATAGAGGGCGTGGTGGAGCAACTCGGAAGCAGAGTGCCGATTCTGCTGTGCATTTAGTGGCAAGAGCCCTGTTCCGAACACACAGGTAAGGGCCACCAGGCGGATGATGTTCTCAAGAGTTTTCGCGGTAGGTTTTGCAAAGGATCGGGTTTTTGCTCTCACACGTTTCTCTCCGATTTTCAAGAGTGAACAGCGCAACTGATTGTGCTCGACCCACAAAGGTCTGAGTGTGGATAGTCATACCCACTTGTCGTCTGTCACGCGGTCCGCCCTATGCCAGCAGACCATTCGAGCAAGTAGGGGATCTGAGTTCATAATAACTACTTCAGAACCACACGATAATATCTCCAACTCCGGCCAGTCCGACGAATACAGGCCAAATACGGCCCGGGACTTAAGGATTCAAGATTTACCTTTACGTTGAACGCAGCGATGCCGTCGCGCAGCCCCGCAACATCCTCTGCCCTCACGAGTGGCTTTTCGGGTTCTTGTGCGAATTCGAATTCATATTTGCCTGCCTCGCTGCCGATGGGGAGATAAATGGAAAGTGACAAGCGCCTCCGAGGAAGCACTATAGGAGTTTCATCAGGGATTGACTGTTCACCACGAAGCACCACCCTATTTCTAAGGTCAAGGAGATACGGCTGATAGGAACCGAACTCTTCCCGGCGAGCGATTTCACCTCTTCCGCCGGCCACATGTTGCCGCCATCCCCCAAACCAAAACCAAATCCCGATAGATAACCCTACAGTAATGCAAGCTGCGATGGCGGCGAACCGAATCCATCGCCGGCTTAGAACCTGCCGCCGAAGTACAGCATATTCCTTATAGCAGGGAGAGCAGAATCCCAGATGATCGATCCAGTCCATCACTTGGTCAGGGCTGATCTCACGGAAGGCGATTGCCTTCAAAGTCGATTTGTCAGGGCAGCCGGTCCGCTCCGGGTTCGGAAACCCGCCTTGCTGCAGGACGCGTTGCGCAGCCTTGAGGAATTTCGTTTCTTCCCTGCGCATAAGCGCTCGATCACTCATGCGTCTCACCGCCTTTACCGGAAGTATTCCTTGAGTCCTTGGGTTTCATAACGCGGTTGCGGGCCCTTTGGAGTCCTTTATTAAAGCGAACCTCTGCATTGTTGGTGGTGGTTTTCAGAATACCGGCGACATCCCTCCAAGAGTAACCGGTGTGTCTCAGGGAGAAGATTTCCCTCGGCCGTTCGTCCAAGAAAGTCATCACCTCTTTGACGAGCAGCTCCTGCTCAATGGATGGGGGTGCGGCTTTAGTCCGAAAGGCACTAAGGGAATCCAGATCTTGGATGGAGCCGACGGTTTCAATTTTGGGCTCCTTGGCCAATTGCCGGTTCAGCCGGCGAATGAAGGCCGAATAGAGATAATTGTCGAGGTTTCGAATGGGACGCATGAGCCGTCCGTTGGTCTTCCGGGCGCGGGAGAGTGCGAGGAGGGTTGCTTCGAGAAGGTTGGCAGTTCGCGCCGAATCCTGCTGGTGGCGCTGGGAGTATGCGTCGATGCGCGCCCAGTTTCGCTCGGCGGCGTCTACGAGGTCCTGCTCGATCGCATTGCCAGACTTATCCCGTGGCCAAACCCGAACTTGCGGATTGGATTCGAAATCCCTGGAAGCCATTTCAAAACCCCATGCAACTTGCTGAATTGCTTAACCGTATCCGAGTGACCTGAGACGACGGGCGGGGGCAGGGAGTCCTTTATTTCCAATAAGACCTTGCTGCCTAGTACGCCCAAACCGCGTGCGATCACGTCAACGGCCTTTGTTTCAAGGGGCTCTAGAGGGTTTTGAAATGGCTTCTGGGCACAATCGCCATCCAGTCGCGCTCATCCCATTACCAGAGGGTCCGGCTATCCGCGCCAAAACCCGAGATGATTTGCCCTCTACTATTAAGAGCCCGAAAAACCGCAAAAACTTACCCACCCTCGCAACTTTATTTTTGGCCCGGGTCTGAAGCCCTGCCTCTTGCGGCGGAAGTAGCCCGATTGAAATTACCCATTAAGTATCTGCGCCTTTTTAGCCTCTTACAATATGAGGGCGTATTTGTCCAAAAGCCGTGAGGACCGGGGCATCGCTGTAAGAATTGGCCTGATTCCAATTCGGTCCTATACATCTCTGAAGGAGTGACCTGAACTCGCACCCTTCGGCTCCGCTTCCGGCTCATTGGGAATACGCAAATGATGTTTGGTGGACGGGTTGCGTCCGCATACATGTCCGGAAAGGAGGTTGATGGGTAACGTGTCTCAGCTTTGCATCCAAGGCCTTTCGAGGAAGCAAAATCGGGCAATCGACGCAATACTCAAATCTGGCGCTGCCGGCGGCCCTTCTCGACTGTACAAATCCATACAACAGATCCGGGAACAGGATCCGAGCCTGAGCCTGAGAAGACTCCTGAAGCGAACCGCAGAGTTGCAGCTAAGCAGTTGGCAGAACCCCTGGATGGACGGGGAAAAAAACTATGTTCTCGAGCACGCGCGCGAGTTTCCGGTGGC